>CAZQZE010000168.1:0-5502 GCA_964597715.1 uncultured Halobacteriales archaeon | reverse complement strand
TCGGCGAGGAGTAGCTGGCGGCGACCCCCCTCGGCGTTTGAGTCCACGAACGGCCCGTCGGTGAGTCGCCGGACACGCACCCGGACGGCGGGTTCTCGAGCCGTCGGCAGCCCCACGTTGTCGGGCCATTGCGGGCCCCGGTGACGCCACACCACCGGCGCTGTCGGCATCGCTATGCTGCGAACGGAGGTTCGGGTCGGTCTCTCCCGACCGACGGGACCGGTATGAAAGCCGCTCCGAAGGTCCGGGCGAGCGGGGCTCCCGGGCCGACCCGGGACCGCGCTATGACTCGAGCTGTTCGCGCAGGAGCTGGTTCACGTCCCCGGGGTCTGCGCTCCCGCCGGTGGCCTGCATCACCTGGCCGACCAGAAAGTTCAGCGCGCCGTCCTCGCCGTCGTGGTAGTCGGCGACGGCGTCGGGGTTCTCCGCGATGGCGTCCTCGACGGCCTGCTCGACCTCGTCGCCGGAGGTCTTGCCCAGCCCCTCCTCCTCGACGACGGTGTCGGGGTCGCGGTCGTCGTCGAGCATCGACCGAAGTACCGTCTCGCGGGCGTTCTTGGCGGTGATCTCGTCGGTCGCGACCAGTTCGACGAGCCGAGTGACCTCCTCGAAGCGGTTCTCGACGTCGGTGACCTGCATGTCCCGGTAGTTGAGTTCGCCCAGCAACTCGTCGGCGACCCACGTCGCGGCCAGGTCGGCGTCGAACCGCTCGGCGACGTCCTCGAAGAAATCCGCGACCTGCTTGGTGGAGGTGAGCTTGTCCGCGGCCTCCGTGCTGAGGCCGTACGCCTCGCGAAAGCGTTCGCGGCGGGCGTCGGGGAGTTCGGGGATCTCGATACGGCCTTTCCAGTCGGCGACCTCGAGCGGCGGGAGGTCCGCCTCCCGGAAGTACCGGTAGTCTTTCTCCTCCTCCTTCGAGCGCATCGAGACGGTGATCCCGCGTGACTCGTCCCAGTGGCGGGTCTCCTGTTCGACTGCGCGACCGCGCTCGATGGCGTTTTTCTGGCGCTGGGCCTCGTAGGAGAGGGCCTTCTCGGCGCCCTTGTGACTGGAAATGTTCTTGACCTCGGTGCGGTTGGCCGCCCCGAGGGTGGTGTCGTCGATCTGGCCCTCCTCACCGACCTCCTCGGCGTCGACGACCGAGAGGTTGGCGTCGACCCGGAGGCTGCCGTCCCGTTCGGCGTCGAAGACACCGAGATACTCCAGCACCTCCTCCAACTTCGCGAGAAACGCCCGGACCTCACCCGCGTCCCGGAAGTCCGGCTCCGTGACGACTTCCAGGAGCGGCGTCCCCGCGCGGTTGTAGTCGACCAGGGTGTACTCGGCGGTGTCGATGGAGCCACCCTTGTGTTTCAGCGAACCGGGGTCCTCCTCGAGGTGGGCCCGCTCGATGCCGACGGTGCGGCGCTCGCCCTCGACCGAGAACCTCAGTTCCCCGTCCTGGCAGATCGGGGCGTCGTACTGGGAGATCTGGAAGTTCTTCGGGAGGTCGGGGTAGTAGTAGTTTTTCCGGTGAAAGCGTGTTCGCTCGGGAACCGAGGCGTCAATCGCCTTGCCGACCTTGACGGCGGCCTCGACGGCCCCCTCGTTGAGCACGGGGAGTGCGCCGGGCAGCCCGAGACAGACCGGGCAGGTGTCGGTGTTTGGCCCCTCGCTGGCCGCTGTCGAACAGCCACAGAAGATCTTGGTGTCGGTTTCGAGCTGGACGTGGACCTCCAGCCCGATGACCACGGCGAGGTCGCGGTCGGCCTGTACCTGAGCCATACCTCCGGTTCGGGAGCCGCTCGCTAAAGACTAACGGGCCGGTTCGGGGGGCGACAGCCCCGGAGCGACGACACGGGGCCCGCCGGACCCCCCTGTTTCACCTCCAGATACAGAGAGGGTCGGCCGGGCGCCGCGGGCGCGGGCGAGGGCGCGAGCAGCCACAAGCCGGCCTGGAACGTATCCACTGGCGAACCAATGTCTGACACACGTTTATGTAGGCGGGGTGAAAGGGAGAGAACATGTGCGGTAATCGCGTCGAGGAACTAGAATCGCGTGTCAAGGAACTCGAGGCGTCGGTCACGGGGCTGACAGACGAACTCGTCGAGTGCAAGGTCCGGGTGCGCGAACTCGAGAACGCCGTCGACGAGGAGTTGGACTTCATCCCCGGACACGGGTTCGGTGAGACGACAGACCCGGAGACAGAGGCCGACAGTACTAAATCCGACCCGGCAGAGGATGAGGCCACAGAGGAGGTCGACTCGGACATCATCGTTGCGTAGGCACGCGGCCCGCGAGCACCCCCATGCACATCAAAGAGCTCGTCCTTGACAGCTTCAAGAGTTTCGGCCGGAAAACACGGATCCCGTTCTACGAGGATTTCACCACCGTCAGCGGCCCGAACGGCTCGGGCAAGTCGAACATCATCGACGCCGTGCTGTTCGCGCTCGGGCTCGCACGCACCTCGGGCATCCGCGCAGAGAAGCTGACCGACCTCATCTACAACCCCGGCCACCAGGAGGGTGACTCCTTCGAGGGCGAGCGTGAGGCGAGTGTAGAGGTCATCCTCGACAACGCCGACCGAACACTCGACCGGGCGGCGGTCGTCAGTGCCGCCGGCACCGAGGACATCGGTGCTGTCGACGAGATTGCCGTTCGTCGCCGGGTAAAGGAGACCGAGGAAAACTACTACTCCTACTACTACATCAACGGCCGGTCGGTGAACCTGGGGGACATCCAGGACCTACTCGAACAGGCCGGGGTCGCCCCGGAGGGGTACAACGTCGTTATGCAGGGTGACGTGACCGAGATCATCAATATGACCCCTGGGTCCCGCCGGGAGGTCATCGACGAGATCGCCGGTGTCGCCCAGTTCGACGCAAAGAAGGCCGACGCCTTCGAGGAACTCGAGGTCGTCGAGGACCGGGTCGACGAGGCCGAACTCCGGGTCGAGGAGAAGCAGGACCGGCTGGACCGACTCGAGGACGAACGCGAGACAGCGCTGCGGTACCAGGACCTGCGCGACGAGAAAGCCGAGTACGAGAGCTACCGGAAGGCCGCCGAACTCGAGGACAAACGCGAGGCGTTGTCGGCGGTTGGCGAGGAGACCGAGGAGCTGGAAACCGCCCTCAAGGAGCGACAGGCGACCCTCGACGAGCGCCAGGGGACGGTGATGCGCCTCGAGGAGGAACTCGCGGAGCTCAACACCGAGATCGAGCGGAAAGGCGAGGACGAGCAACTCGAGTTGAAGCGGGAGATCGAGGAGATAAAGGGGGATATCGCCCGCCTCGAGGACGGCGTCGAGAGCGCCCAGCAGCGCGCCGCGGAGGCCGAAAACGAGCGTCGGCAGGCCTTCGTGAAGGTCGACAGCAAACAGGAGACCGTCGACGACCTCGAGAGCGAGGTTCGTGAGCGAAAGGTCACAAAGTCGTCCATCCAGGCCGACATCCAGGAGACCGAATCGGAGCTCGCGACCGTCGAGGCGCGGATCGACGAGGTCGGCGCGGAGTTCGAGGAGGTGAAAGAGCAACTGGACGCCGAGAAGGCGGCCCTGGAGACGGCAAAAAGCGAGAAAAACGACCTCCAGCGCGAGCAGGACCGGCTGCTCGACGAGGCCCGCCGGCGCTCCGAGGAGTACGACGAGACCGAGACCGAGGCCGAGGCGCTGGAACAGCGGCTCCCGGAGCTCGAGGCCGAGGTCGACGACCTGGAGGTCGAACTCGGGAAAGCCGAGAAGAACCGTGACGCGATCGAGGCGGTCGTCGAGGACCTCCGCGAGGAGAAGCGGGGACTCCAGGGCGAACTCGACGACGTCGAGGACGACCTCACGGCCGCCCAACAGGAGTACGCCGAACTCGAGGCAAAGGCCGGCGAGTCGGGTGACGCCTCCTTTGGCCGAGCAGTCACCACGGTGTTAAACGGTGACGTCGGCGGCGTCCACGGCGCGGTCGGCCAGCTTGGCAGCGTCCCCGAGGAGTACGCCACAGCCTGCGAGACCGCGGCAGGCGGTCGCCTGGCGAATCTCGTCGTCGACGACGACAGCGTGGGCCAGCGGTGTATCGAGTACCTCAAATCGCGCAACGCCGGCCGGGCAACGTTCCTGCCGCTGACGGAGATGGGCGAGCGGTCGCTGCCGTCGCCCCCGAGCCGGCCGGGCGTGGTCGGGTTCGCCTACGAGCTGGTGGACTTCGACGCGGAGTACGCAGGTGTGTTCTCCTACGTGCTCGGGGACACCCTGGTCGTCGAGGACATCGAGACCGCCCGGGACCTGATGGGCCAGTTCCGGCTGGTGACGCTGGCGGGTGACCTCGTCGAGAAGTCGGGCGCGATGACCGGCGGGTCGACCTCGGGCTCGCGGTACTCCTTCTCGGGGACGACGGGCAAGCTCGAGCGGGTCGCCCGGCGGATCACCGAACTCGAGGACGAGCGGGCCGGGGTGCGAGAGGAGCTTCGGGACGTCGAGAGCCGGCTGGACGACGCCCGCGACCGGGAGACCGAGGCCGCCGAGCAGGTCCGCGAACTCGAAGCCGAGGTCGAGCGCCGCGAGGACGACATCGCGGAGACCGAGCGCCGCACCGAAGCCCTCGACGAACGCCTCGCGGAGATCGAGGCCGAGCGGGCGGCGGTGTCCGACCGGATGGACGAGCTGGAGGCGGAGATCGCCGCAAAGAACGACGAGATAGCGGAGGTCGAGGCGACGATCGCCGACCTCGAGGCCGAGGTGGAGGGCTCGGAGCTCCCCGAGCTAACCGCACAGGCGGAGTCACTGCGGGAGGCGGTCGACGACCTGGTCGCCGAGCGCGAGGAGCTGGACGCCGAGCTGAACGAACTCCAACTCGAGCGGGAGTACGCCGAGGACGCAATCGAGGAACTCCGCGGAAACATCGAGACCGCCAAGGACCGGAAGGCCGCCGCCGAGGCGGAGGCCGAGCAACTGCAGGCGGAAATCGCGGACAAGGAGGGGGTACTGGCCGAGAAGGAGGCCGCCGTCGCGGACCTCGAGGACGAGATCGCCGACCTGAAAGCCGGGCGTGAGGGGCTGAAAGCCGACCTGGCGGATGCTCGGGAGGCCCGCGACGAGGCAAAGTCCCGGGTCGACGCTGTCGAGGGCGACCTCGCCGAACGCCGCGAGGAGCAGGAGCGCCTGGAGTGGGAGGTCGACGAACTCGAGGCCGAGGTCGGGGAGTACGACCCCGAGGAGATCCCCGACCACGAGGCTGTGAAGGCGGAGATCCGGCGTCTGGAGGGCGAGATGGACGCCCTGGAGCCGGTCAATATGCTCGCTATCGAGGAGTACGACGAGGTCCAGGCGGAGTTGGACGACCTGCTGGACAAGAAGGGGACGCTGGTCGAGGAGGCAGAGGGGATCCGCGAACGCATCGAGAGCTACGAGGCCCACAAGCGGGAGACGTTCATGGAGGTCTTCGGGTCGATCAACGGCCACTTCGAGGACATCTTCGAGCGACTCTCGAACGGGACCGGCCACCTCCACCTCGAGGACGCCGAGGACCCCTTCGACGG
>CAZQZE010000167.1:0-5578 GCA_964597715.1 uncultured Halobacteriales archaeon | reverse complement strand
TGATCAACCTCGACTACGCCGACATGACCTCGATCATGAACAAGGGCGGCGTCGCAGTCATGCTGGTCGGCGAAACCCAGGACAAGAACAAGACCGACGAGGTGGTAAAGGACGCGATGAACCACCCGCTGTTGGATGTCGACTACCGCGGCGCCTCCGGCGGGCTGGTTCACATCACCGGCGGCCCCGACCTCACGCTGAAGGAGGCGGAGGGAATCGCCCAGAGCATCACCGACCGTCTGGAGGCCGACGCCAACGTCATCTGGGGCGCGCGCATTCAGGAGGAGTACAAGGGAAAAGTCCGCGTGATGGCGATCATGACCGGCGTCCAGAGCGCGCAGGTGCTCGGTCCGACGACACAAAAGCAGGCTGACAAGTCCCGGCAGGCGATCGAGGGTGTCGACGACGAAACCCTCGATGCCGCGAGGAACGTCAACGACGGCCGCGAGTTCGGCGAGACCGACGGCGGCCGCAGCACCGTCGAGACCAACAACGGGCTCGACGTCGTCCGGACGAACGACTGAGTTCCTGGCCCCCGTTTTTATCCCAAGCGTGTCGAATAGCCCGTGCTCCCGACAGGGTGCAGGCGACCGCTCGCGGTAACCGTCGGTCCTGTCGTGGACCGAGTGGGCGACCACCTCGGCTCGGCGGCCCCGGGAGAGCGCCTTTGGCGACCTGTCCGCGGACCCGCTTCCGACAGGTTGGGGCAGTGTCCCCACAGTGGTGTCCCGGAGTAAGCGACGTGTAACACCGTATCGACACCACGCCTGCCCGGCACACTCCCGGATACCGGTCACCCGCTCGAGTGACCGGGTCGCCCCGGGACCGCCAAAGCCGCAACCGGTTTGTCCGCCCGCCGGCTACGTTCGACAATGACCGACTGGCCCCGCAGCGAGGCCGTCGCCCGCGTCGAGGAGGTAGTCGCCCGCGTCGAGGAGGAGTCGATGCCCGTTCCCGTCCGCGAGGTGTGGGTCTACGGCGACGTTGCGCTCGGACTCGACCCCGTCGAGCGCCTCGACATCTACCTCACGAAGGACGTCCTCTTTCACGGCGAGGAGGACCGCGAAGCCGAGTTTATCGACTCACACGGCGTCGAAGGTGTCGGCAAGACCGTCCGGGCGGAGTGGGCGGCCGAGCACCCCGAGCACCTCCGGGCGAACGCCACCGGACACGCTGCCCCGGAGGAGTGTCTCGCCGCACACCTCCTGGCTGATGCGGAACCGGTCCACCTGGAGGTCTGCAACGCTAGCTTCGAGGACAACGTCCGTCAGCGCCTGGAGGGGGCGGTGGCCCGCGAGAACTACGGCGAGGTCATCGACCCCCGCGGGGCGTGTCTGTGGGTCGACGGGCGCCGCTCCGAGGAAGCCTTCGAGAAACTCCGGGCCGGAGAGCTGGTCTTCCCGACGCTGCCCGACGCCCTGGGGATGCTCGGACTCGACGCCGACGAGGCGCAGGAAGTCGCGGACGCGGTGGAGCGGTACCGGGAGCGACAGAACGGTGTCTCGGTTCGCGGGGACGTAGTTTGAAACCCCAAGGCGGGACCAGCCTCGGTATGTCCTGACGACTCACCGCGGAGCGCCCCGCGATAGTGTGACCGACCGCTCCGCGCCGTGGTCTGCCGGCCCCAACAGGTCGCCTGCTCGCTACACCTGCCCGACGGTCACGAGGAAGGGAACGGTCTCACGCTGGCGGTACTCACCGTCCTGCATCTGTGCCACGACCTCCCGTCCCATTGCCCGCCACTCCGCCCTGAGGTCGTCGAACTCCTCCGGGGTCGCGCCACCGGCCAGCACCTCGGCGCGGTCCCCGCTCAACCCCTCGCCGCTGGCCTTCCGCCGTGCGCTCTCGATATCACGCTCGGTGTAGGGCGGACTGACCGTTCGCTCGTGGTCGTACCGTCTGACCACGATGTCCGACAGGCCGACGCGGTCGAACAGCCCGCGGGCCGCGCCAAAACTCGCCTCTGTCCCGACGCCGGCGAGGTACAACTCCCGCGCTCGACGGGCCAGCGGCCCCTCCACCCCGACTGTGGAGTCGACAGTGACGGCGCTGTTGTCGGGTTCGATGACGGCGACGCGCTCGCTGGCGACACGGGCGAACTCCCGAACGGCGCGCCCAGGGTCCGGAAGGTTCACCAACAGTGCCTGACAGACCGCCAGGTCGACGCTGTCGTCGGCAAACGAGAGTCGGCAGGCGTCACCGACGACGCTGGGCCTGCCAATGTGGGTTAGTAGGCCGGTATCCGCGTCGACCGCGACCACCTCACCGGGGCTCTCCTCACGGAGAACGCGGGTCAGTTCGCCTGTCCCTGCGCCCACGTCGAGGGCGCGCTCGCACCGCTCTAGACCTAGTGGCTGTAGCGCCTCCCGGGAGTCCGCCCACATCCCCTCGCGGGTGGCTGTCAGGTACTCGGCCGTGAACTCGCGCACACGGTCGCTACTGGCCTCGGGAATAAAATCCCTGCACTCAGCTCCGCAGCTCCTGCACCCGCTGGATGTTCCACGGGAAGTCCTTCCCGTCCTCGGTCGGCGTTTCCAGCACCAGTGGAATCTCGCGGATTGCCTCGTGATTGACGAACGCGCGCATCCCCTCCTCGCCGATCAACCCCTCGCCGATGTGGGCGTGTTCGTCCCTGTTCGTGCCACACCCGTGTTTGGAGTCGTTAAGATGGACGCAGGCGAGGCTCTCCAGCCCGACCACGTCGTCGAACTCGGCGATAGTCTCCTCGACGGCCGCTGTCGTCGAGAGGTCATACCCTGCGGCGAACGCGTGGGCGGTATCGAGACACACATCCAGATCCTGCTCGGAGCGGTCGAGTACCGCCCGCAGGTGCTCGAAATCGCCACCGAGTTTTGTCCCGCTCCCGGCGTCCGACTCGACGAGGACGGTCACGCCGTCGGGGACGTCGAACTCGTCCAGCGTGCTCGCTGCGTTCTCCAGTCCGCCCTCGACGCCCGCGCCCGTGTGTGCCCCGAGGTGAACGTTGACGTAGCTAACCCCCAGGGTGTCGGCCACGTCGACCTCCCGTTGCATCGACGCGACGGACTTCTCCCGGAGGTCGTCTTTGGGGGTCGCGAGATTCACGAGATAGGAGGCGTGGATGACCCACGGACCGATATTGCCCGTCTCGGAGGCGTCACGAAACTGCG
This sequence comes from uncultured Halobacteriales archaeon, assembly GCA_964597715.1. GTDB lineage: Archaea > Halobacteriota > Halobacteria > Halobacteriales > Haloarculaceae > Salinirussus. The sequence goes on along the minus strand of CAZQZE010000167.1, from coordinate 2,429 downwards.
CGGCGTTGTCGGGCTCGACGTCCGGGTCCTGCCACACCTGCGGGGAGTGTGAGAAGATCTGTCCGCAGTTGCCGCCGAACTCCTGCTGTTCGTCGACGGCGTTGTGGACGCCACCGGCGACCGAGGCGTGCGCACCGACGCGGAGTGTCATATCGTCATCTGGGGCCCGTTGGCTTTTAGCGACTGCGACTCCCGGCCGGTAGGACTCATCCCCCCGGGACGGTCCGCTCGCGGACCCACGGGTCGGTGTCATACTTCCGGGCGGCTATCTCGTGTGCCCGCGCCAGTTCCTCGTCGGTCCACCCCCCCCGCTCGGCCCCACACCACCCGGCCAGCGCCGCCTCGAACGCGTCGACGGCCTCCTCGCGGTCGGCGCCACACTCCGCCCGGACGGATGTCACCCGCTCGCGAAACCGCTCCGGTGGGAGGTCGGCGGCAAAGACGCCGAGGTGGGGCTCGACCGCGCGGGTGTGCGTGACCGACCCGTGCTGGATCACGGCCTCGCGCTGGCGGTACTGGGCGTTGCCGCTGATCTTCCTGCTGCCGACTCCGATGTCGTGGGCGGGGTCCAGCGCCCGCAGGTAGCAGGCCGGTCGATGGATTGCTGGCGCGGGTTCCTCAAGAAAGTCGGCGCCGACGCCGAGCCGGCCGAGTCCCGCGAGCACCGGCTCACAGAGCCGCTCGTAGGCGGATTCGAGGTCGCCAGGGAGCGCCTCGGCCGGCGCGATGACCGAGTAGGAGACGTCGCCGGCGTGGTCGTGGTAGATGCCGCCGCCGCCGGTCTGCCGGCGGGTCACGTCGATACCGTGCCGCTCGCAGTAGTCCCAGTCGACGGTGTCGGGGTCCTGGCCGTAGCCCAGCGAGAGCGTGCTCGGCTCCCACCGGAAGACCCGGACCGTCGCCGGCCCACCCGCCGCAACCGTCTCCGCGGCAACCTCCTCCAGCGCCATCTGCATCGGTCCCGACCGTGCCTCCTCGGGGACGAGCCGCCACCCACAGTCGGTCAGTTCCATACCCACTGTCGGGTGGCCGGCGGCAAAGCCGTTGTGTCACCCTGCCCGGGGACCCGTCCCCCTGTTTTTTATTCTAGTCGTCGGTTGTAGGCGTATGACCGGTATCCTCGCGCTGGAGCCGACTGACGACGTGGCGACGTTCGCACAGCGGGTCGAACGGCTGGGGTACGACTCGCTGTGGACCGGCGAACTCTGGGGACGGGACTCCTTTGTCGCGCTGGCCAGCGCCGCCGAAGCGACCGACGAGGTCCGCCTGGGCACCGCCATCGTCAACGTCTACGGACGCACCCCCGCGACGCTCGCACAGGCGGCCGCGACCCTCGACGACGCCTCGGGTGGGCGCTTCCGGCTGGGGCTCGGGACCAGCACCGCGAAGGTCGTCGAGGACCTGCACTCGATGTCCTTCGAGAACCCGCCTCGCCGCACCCACGAGACCGCCGAACTCGTCGGGGAGTTTCTCACCGCCGAGGGCCGGGTCTCCTACGACGGCGAGCTGTTTTCCGTGACTGACTTTCCGTCTATGGACACGGCCGTTCCCGTGTACACGGCCGCGCTCGGGCCCGCGATGCGGCGCGTGACCGGCCGCGTTGCCGACGGCTGGCTGCCCCACAATATCCCCTTTCACGACCTCGCAAACGCCTTCGAGACCGTCGCCGGGACGGCCCGGGAGGCGGACCGTGACCCCGAGTCGATCACGGTCGCGCCGTATGTCCCCTCAGCGGTCAGCGAGGACCGCGAGGTGGCGTTGCGGACCGCCCGGGGCCACGTTGCCTACTACGTGGGCAGCGGCGAGGGCTACCGCGCGGCGGTCGCCGCCCACTACGACGGCGCGGAGGCGGTCGCGGAGGCCTGGCGAGAGGGCGACCGCGAGGGCGCCCGTGAGGCCGTGACCGACGACATGCTCGAGGGGCTGACCGTCGCCGGCACACCCGGGGAGGCCCGCAAGCAACTCGACGACGTCGCCGCCCTCGACATCATCGACGAGCCGATCGTGGTCATTCCCGGCGGGGCCAGCGACGAGGTGGCCGACCAGACGGTCGAGACGCTCGCGCCGGCACACCGCTAAGCGCACGGCTCAAGTCCGTCCGGCCCCAGGGTTCGTTCGATGAGTGACTCCCGATCCGGCCCGCTCTCGCCCGACCGTCCGGACGCCGAGCAGGCCTTCCGCGTCGACGCACCCTTCGAGCCTGCCGGTGACCAGCCCGAGGCCATCGAGCAACTCGCCGAGGGCTTCCGACAGGGGATGGACCGGCAGACGCTGCTGGGCGTGACGGGGTCGGGCAAGACCAACACCGTCTCGTGGGTGGTCGAGGAGATCCAGAAGCCGACGCTGGTGATCGCCCACAACAAGACGCTGGCCGCGCAGCTGTACGAGGAGTTTCGCGAGCTCTTTCCGGACAACGCCGTCGAGTACTT
>CAZQZE010000166.1:0-5632 GCA_964597715.1 uncultured Halobacteriales archaeon | reverse complement strand
AGGTCGCCTGGGACAAGGGCGAACAGATCCAGTCGATCCCGGACGCCATCGGGACGGCGATGCGCCGCTATCTCGAGGGCGACGTCGAGCGGGCCTACCCCCAGCAGCAGACGCTGGAGGAGACGGCCGGGGAGACCGACACCAGGGACGCGTCCGGCGACACCGACGCCGACGCGACCCAGCCAGAACCGTTCTCCGGCCCCGAGCCCGACGGCGGCGTGGCCGGCGAGGCCCCCGTTGCCCCGGGCGCCGCGGCCGAGGGGACGGGCGACGACCAGGCACTGGTCGACGCAGGCGAGAGCCCGGAGTGTCCGGAGTGTGGCTCGCTCTCGCTGTACTACGCCGAGGGCTGCAAGACCTGCGAGTCCTGTGGCTGGTCGGAGTGCTGAGCCCGGCCCGACTGTCACAGACGGGCTCGTCTGGCTCGCCGGCAAGCGTGTGACACTCGGGGCCGTCGCGCTCGTCGTCGCGGTTTTCGCGCTGCAGTCACTCGTCAGCGTCGCCTACGGGCTCAGCGGGTGGGCCTACATCTTCGTCGCCGACACGTCACTCTCACCGGGGTGGGTGCTCGCGCCGTTCTCCCACCGGAGTCTCGGGCACCTGGTGTCGACGCTTGTCGTCCTCGTCGTCTACGGCGCGCTCGCGGAGACGGCGCTGGCCGAGACCCGGTATTTCCTGTTCTGTCTCGGGGCGGCCTACGTCTCGACCGCGGCCCAGGTGGCGAGCTACGCGGCCGGCGCACCCGGGTTGGGGACGCTCGGTGGAAGCGGCGTCGCGCTCGGCGCGGTCGCGTACGTCACGATGCGGACCCTGCTTGGCGGGAGTGCGCTCGAACCGGCGACGGAGGTCGACTGGGTCTTTGCCCTCTCGGGGGCCTTCATCGTCGGCTACCACCTCGCGAACGACTTCCTGCCGGGCTTTACCCCGCTGTCCGGGACAGCGCCCTACGGCCACGCAGCAGGCATCGCGGTCGGGATGGCCGTGGCGCTGTGGGAACTCGGCCGGGCGGAAGGCACAAGCCCTGCCACATCCTGACTCATATATGGGTGAGACGAGCGAGGAGACGGGGGACGGCGGGGGCGGACGGCCGTGTCCGGCCTGTGAGCGGCCGATGTACCGCCGACACTGCAAGTACGTCTGCCCGAGCCACGGTGTCGTCTTCGACTGTTCTGACACCTTCTACTGAGGACGTTCCTGCCCTGTCACGACGACGTCGGCTCACGCGGCGTCACCGACCAGGACATACCGGCGGTCGGCGAGTGCGCGCCGGCGCTGGTCCCCACGAGTTGGCCCGCGGGAGGGCGTCAGTACGCTTTGGGTGATAGGTCCCGGGTCAGGTCCTGGGACAGAGCGCGAGGGCTGGACCCCCACAGAGACCAAAGATTGACTCGGATACGACTCTATGCTAACACCAAGATGGAACAGGTGCTGGAGTGTCTGGACGAGGGTGTCCTCGTCACCGACCGGACCTACACTGTCAGGGAGGCGAACGGAGCGGCAAGGGAGATCCTCGAAACTGACGACCCGCTCCAGCAGGATGTCCGTGACCTGGTCCCGCGGTCCGTCGAGGCGACGTTTCACGGGACGTTCGACGGCGAACGCGTCTCGGCCGACTCACTCTCCGTCGAGGAGTATTATCCGGCACTGAGCCGGTGGTTGCAGATCCGGGCGGAGCCACTCTCCGCCCGGGACGAAGGCGAGGGCGATGACCAGGACGACACCGGGGCGGACGAGGCTGTGCTCGCGGTTATCGTCGAGGATGTCTCGGCACAGACCCGCTCCGAGCAACGTCTCGAAACGCAGGCCCAGGAACTGGAGACTGTGACCCGGATTGTCGGTATCTTCGAGACGATCATCGAGGAGTTGACCGAGGCGTCCGACCGCTCCGCGATCGAACAGTACGTCTGTGAGCAGTTGGGGGAGTCGGACCTCTACGACCTCGCCTGGGTCAGCAACGAGAACGGGGGGACCGACACCCTGGAACGGCGGGCAGTCGCGGGCGGCGTCGGTGAACAGATGGTCGAGGCTGTTCTCGACTCGTCGGCGGCCTCGGAGGACTCGCTCGAACAGCGCGCCTACGACACCGGCGACCTCCAGGTCGGGCGGTCGCTGTCCGAGGAGGATGACCTGCCCCAGTCGGTCCGTCGAGTGGCGTTTGCACAGGGGTACGAGGTCGGGCTGGCGGTTCCCTTCCTGTACGGGGATACCGTATACGGGGTACTGTCTCTGTACACACGCCGCGAAAACGCGTTCCAGATGCACGAGCAGACGAGCTTTGCTGCTCTTGGCACTGCCATCGGGTACGCGATCAACGCCGTCAAACAGGAGCGACTCCTGCTGTCGGACACGGTCACCGAACTCACCTTCCGCACGACGGACGGGTCTCTGGCACGACTCGCCCGCGGTCTCGAGACCGACGTTCGCCTCCGTGGGGTCGTCCCCCGCGACGGCGCCGAACTCGGTGCGTACGCCGAGTTCAGCGACGGCCAACTGGACACCGTTATCGACCAGGTGACAGGAGCCGACGACATCCACAGCGTACGCGCTGTCAACAGCTACGACTCCGGGGGTGTCGTCCAGCTCGAATTCGGCGAACCCTCGCTGCCCGCGACGATTGTCTCCTACGGGGGCACGATCAGGGCCGCCGAATTCGGTATGGATGGGGGCGAGGTGGTCACCGAGTTCGCCCCGTCGGACGACTTGGACGAGGTTGTTGAGACGGTCACCGACGGATTCGACGGGACCCGACTGGTGGCAAAGGTCGAACACGAGGCCCCCGCTCGAACCGCGGCGGACTTCAAAAACGACCTGCAAGAGAAGCTGACCGACCGGCAGGAGACGGTGCTTCGGACGAGTTACCACGCCGACTACTTCGAGAACCCGCGTGGCAGCACGGGGCAGGACGTGGCGGAGTCACTTGGCGTGACGGGGCCGACATTTCACCATCACCTGCGAGCGGCACAGCGCAAGCTGCTGGGGGCGTTTTTCCATAACACCCAGCCCAGACGGGAGGATGTCGAGTGGGGGCACTGACATCCTCCTACGACTTCAGTCGTGGTGTTCCACGGTCACAGACCGTGCCCACGGCGGAGAGGGTCCCCACTCGTCGCACCGCCCGGTGGGGTTGTGGGCCGTGCCAGTCCGGCCCCCGACTCGGATAGCGGGCTTCATTTACCGCCCCGCTGGCGTGCATATCCGTACCCGAGACTCGGTAGTACACCGATGAGATAAATACTCGTGGACGTTTCGGCTGCTGTCGGATTCATCCCACGGCTGAACTCGTGGGCTTTCTCCTCGAACCACTGTAACCGGTCCACGGCGGTGTCGCCCGTTCGACCGCTGGGGCAGGTTGGGTGCGGCAAACTCTGGCTCCGGGGTGGCTCATACCTCGCGGTCGATCGCCTCGAACCCCCTGACCACCTCCTCGAACTCGTCTGTCAGGCCGCGGAGACGCGCCTCCAGTCCCGCAAGACGGTCGTTGATTTCGGCGTACTCCGCGGAGGAATCAAGCGTCTTCTGGGTCAGTTGGGTCTCCAGGACCGCTTGCTTCGAGGCCAACTGGAAATACTCGCGAAAGACCTCGTAGGCGATGATCCGGAGTTGCTGGTCGATGGCGTCTAGGATGTCCTTCCGTTCGACCGGCTTACAGAGGTAATCGTCGAACGGCATATCCAGGATGTCGAACCCCGGGTTGACGGCCGTCACGATGATCACCCGACAGCCCAGTTCCCGGTCGCGGATCGTCTGCAGTACCTCATCGCCGGAGACGTCGGGCATCCGCCGGTCCAACAGGACGATGTCGGTCTCCGGCGTCACCGTCTCGAGTGCCCCCCGCCCGCCGTACGCCGTCTGAACGTCGTACTCGGGCTCTACGTACAGCGTGTACGAATCGGCCACCTCCCGTTCGTCGTCAACGACGAGCACTGACGGCTCGATTGTATCCGTACTCATGACACTGGTCCAGTGAGTTACCGTCCCCCACTTGGTCGTATTTCAGTACCTGGGGGGACTTGAATTTGCGCCACGAGTCGCCAGTGTCCAACGATAGGTCGGTTCCGACCGGAGCGCCCCACGGTCGGCGTGACGGTGTGTCGGGTGTCGCCTGTTCGGCGCTGTGCGGGTGGCTCTAGATACCAAGATTAGACACGAACATGATACGATCGCTATTGAGAGCCACCGTACACACCAGTTGGACTCGTCTCTCAGTGTACGATGTCACAGACCGACATCACCCGAAGTGGGGTCGAACAGGCAACGGGGGAACAGGGTGTCGTCGACGAACACCTCGCCGCTGGGCGCGATGCGATGGCCGCGGTTGCCGACTACGACCAGGCTGCCGTGGACGACCTTGCCCGCGCGGTCGCCTGGGGTGTGTTACGCGAGGACCGCTGTGTCGACCTGGTTGCGACGTACGACCAGGAGACCGGGATGGGCACGCAGGCCGGAACCCGTGCCAAGCTCGACGGGCTTCTCCGGCAGGGGCTCACGGAGATTCTCGGGGAACCCTCGGTGGGCCGGGTCGACACCGACCGACCGGGTGTTATCGAAGTGGCGAAGCCGGTGGGGGTTATCGGTGCGCTCATTCCGTCGACGAACCCCGCCTCGACGGCTGCCTTCCTGGCGATGATGGCGGTCAAGGGGCGGAACGCACTCGTGCTATCCCCGCCGCCGACGGCCGTTGAAACGGCCGAACGTACCGTCGAGTACATCCGGGACGAACTCGCTCGGGTCGACGCTCCGCGGGACCTGGTCCAGATGGTCGACCGGCCGGTCACGCGCGAGAGGGCACACACCCTCCTGGAGGAGGCCGATTTCGCTCACGTGACCGGGTCGGCCCGGAACGTCGAGGCCGGCGAGACCGCCGGCACCCCCAACTACTGTGTCGGTGCCGGGAACGCGACGGCCGTCGTCGACGAGACGGCCGACGTGGAGGCGACCGCCGGGGCGATTGCCACCGGCGCAAGCTTCGACAACGGCGCTGTCTGTACGAGCGAGAGCAACATCGTCGTCGACGAACGCGTCGCTGCGGACCTGCTCGCCGGCCTTCGCGGGCAGGGTGGGTACGTCTGCTCACCCGACGAGTCCGCCGCGGTGGCGGACCGCCTGTTCGAGGACGGCCACCGGACCCGACAGTATCTCGCCGCGTCCGCCGGTGACATCGCTGCCGCCGTTGGACTTCCGGCCGAGGACCCGTCGGTAATTGTCCTCCGGGGTGACGGTCTCGAGGAGCGGTTTGCCGGCGAGAAACTGGCCCCGGTCGTCACGGTGTACACCGACCGCGGGTTCGACCGGTTGCTCGACACCGCCAATCGGATTCTGGCCGTCGACGGCGCCGGTCACTCGTGTACGCTGCACACCGACCGGGAGGAGCGGATAGAGACGTTCGCAGAGGCGGTGAATGTCTGCCGGGCCGTCGTCAACCAACCCGGGGGACTCGGTCTGCCCGGCGGCGGTAACGGTCTGGACACCACGCTCAGTCTGGGTGGCGGTGTGTGGGGTGGCAATCAACTTGACGAGAATCTCACCTACCGTCACTTCATCACGACGACGCGTGTCGCCAGGCCGGTGAACTGTGGAAACGATACCGACCCCTTTGCTGGGTATCCTCACTCCTGATACGCTTTCGAGCCTC
>CAZQZE010000165.1:0-5638 GCA_964597715.1 uncultured Halobacteriales archaeon | reverse complement strand
GGTGCCTGTCCGTGTGCCTGTTCGCGACGCCGGACTCATACTGCCGGACAGAAGTACGTGAAGACCGGTGTCGTGCAGTGGCCCGAAATCCTGCAGTTTCGGCCCTCTCCGTCGGACGTGGGGTGCGAAATGTTCTGTCCGACAGTATCAGTCGGCAGCGGCGGGTTGTTCCTCGGTCACGGCCACGGCTTCGCTGTCGTCGTCCGCGCCGTTCCGCCAGCGGACGACGCCGTAGGCCGCGGCGACTGCCAGTGTAACGATACCTGCGATGGACTTCTTGCTGAGGGTCATGTCCATTTGTCAGGTCGGGCGGTGTGTACTTCAACCGTTAGCGGGTGTTGCAGGGACAGAGGCAGTGTGTCTGTGCCTGCACACTCCCCCCTGACCTGTGCCCGCACACCCTCGACCGGAGTCGCGCCGACACGACACGGCGAGGTTCCGGGGTTCTGGCCCGTGCGTGAGGGGGCGGCCGCGCTCGTACCCGGTTACCGCTCGGAGACGGCGGGGAGCCCGTCGCTTTTCAGCGCGCGGGCGATAGTGTTCAACTGCACCTCGTCGGTGCCGGCGGCGATGCGGCGGCTGCGAGCGAACCGGTAGAGATACTCAAGCGGGTGACCCTGCTGGTAGGCACGGGCACCGACGGTCTGTACGGCTTCGCTGGCGACCTCCTCGGCGATCTGTGAGCAGTGGAGCTTGGCGACGGACGTCTGCAGCCGCGAGGGGGCGTGGTCACCGCCGTCGGCCCCTGCCGCCGACTGGTAGACCAGGGCGGCCGCCGTCTCGACGTGTCGGTACATCTCCGCGAGTTTCCACTCGATACCCTGAAACTCGTCGAGTTGCTGTCCGAACTGTTCACGCTCGCTCGCGTACGAGAGTGCGTGGTCGAGTCCGGCCTCGGCCCACGCCACGGTGAGGGCGGAACTGCCGAGTCGCTCCCAGTTGAGCGATATCAACTGCTGTTTGAACCCCTGTTCACCCCGGGTGAGGACGTTCTCCTCCGGGACGACGACATCGTCGATGGTGAAGTGTGTCTGGCTGTACCCCGCCATGTTGGTGTACGTCTGCTCGATTTCGATGCCCGGGTCCTCGAGCGGGAGCACGACCGAACCGAGCCCCTCCGGAAACTTGACCCAGGTTACCGCGGCGTCGGCGAACGGGACACCGCCGACCCACGTCTTCTCGCCGTTACAGACGAGTTCACCGTGTTCCTCGTGAATTTCCGTGTCCATCCCGGAGACGTCCGACCCGGCATCGGGCTCGGAGATCGCAATCGAGATGTAGCTCTCACCGGCCGTCACCTCGGGGAGATACCGCTGTTTGACCGCCTCGGTCCCAAAGAGGTCGATCGCCCGCGGGGCGACCGCACACTGTGTGTACACGAACCACCCGGTGTCGGGGCACTCCCGGCCGACGGCCTCGGTCAGCAACATCGTCGCGAGGTCTGACATCCCCTGACCGCCGTACGCCTCGTCGATCGACGGGCAGTAGACGCCCGCCTCGGCGAGCCGCTGGAGATTCTCCCACGGCGGGTCCCCACGCCAGGTGTACGCGTCCTCGACAAACTCCTCCGCGACCGTCTCCGCGCGCTCTGCGAACGCACGCTGTTCGGCACTGAGCATTACACCAGACTATAGACTCAGACGTACAAAACTGCGTTCATCGCTGTCCCGTGCCTGGGGCGCGGGTCGGGCGTATCGACCCCCGAAACGACTGGGGGGTCGGTTGTTGCTTGTTGCCCGTGACCGCGCGGCGTCGAGGCCCGGACAGGGCGGCCACACACGCACAGTATGACACTCCCGGAGGGTGGTCGCGGTCGTTGTCCGGGCGGGCAGGCGCCGACGGTTGGCGTTTCGCTACGCACCGTCGAGGAGCTGTACGCGGTCGCCGACCGCGAGTTCGCCGTCGCGCTCACCCTCGGGAATGTGCGTTCCCACCGTCGCCGAGTAGAGGTTGCCGGCGAGCGTCGACTCGTCGGTCCACGGCGGCAGGGTCTGGGCGCGCTGTTCGATGAACGTCTCGCGGAACCCGTCGTAGCTCTCGCCGGTGTCGGGGTTGTGAGTCGGCACCGCACACCGCGGGATGGGTTCGACCCCTTCCAGGACCACGTCACCGATGCGGACCTGCAGGGAGTCGCCCGGGTCACCGTCGCCCCCGCCGTCGGCGTAGACAGCGTCCGTCAGGCTACCGAGCAGCCGCTCCTCCCAGAACGCCTCGACCCCCTCTACCACGAGGTTCGGACGGAGCCGCCGGCGCATCTCCTCGGCGTCGATGCCGTCGTACCACGAGGCGAGTTCGCTCAGGGTCGCCACGCTCACGACCGTCGGCCCGGTCTCGGAGCCGTCCCCGAAGATGGCCCGGTCGGTGTGCCCGCCGCCGGAACCGCCACGGAGGGTGACGTCCATCCCGAGTTGCTCGCCGAGCCACGCCTCAAGCTCCGCACGGTCCGACTCGGGGTCGAAGGTCTGTGCCGGGCTGTCGGGCGCCGACAGCCGGACCGTCCCTGCGTCGCGGTCGAACGACGCTGTCAGCGAGTGAACCGCTGTCGTGCGCCTGCCGTTGATGTGGCCCTCGTCGTCGTACATCCCGTAGGCACGGTCGTCGGCGAGCCCGCCGCCGGGGGTGACCGCAATACGGTCGGGGGTGACCGCGTCCAGCGCCTTTATCGGGTAGCTGGAGATGTGGGCCAGCGTCGCGTCAGTCATACTCGCCCGTTGTAAACCGGTCATAATAGGTATTTGGGACCGGGCCCCCGGCTACCGAGTTACCGCCACGGTCGACGCTTTGCCCGAGACTCCAACAGATGTGTCTGTTCACCCACTCCCCGCCGCCCGTCGCCCGGTGTGCCACCTCCGGGTGCTGGTCTATACGCCGATAGTCCGGGGCGATGGCGACCCCGGCGAGCGCACCACACCCCTCCCGAGCGCGGCCACACATCCGACACTGCAACTCATGTTGACGTCTGCCAGGCCGCCGCGTACCCGAGTACAGCGACCACACCGATGCCGATAACGGCCGCGACAGCGTAGCCCGGAGCCGACGCGAGGGCGGCTTGAAGCGTGCCGGTCACAGCCAACAGCGCGACGTACCCGACGAGGAGGCCGGCCGAGAGCACGACGCCGCGTCGCCGCTCGATAGCCAGCGCGACACCGAGTGTCGCTGCCGGTGGAACGAGCGGGTACAGCGCCCGCTGGAAGACCCCGGACTGTCCGCTGCCGAGTACGACGGAGATGTCGAAGACAACGGCGGCAACGACAATCAACCCGACAGTGTTGATACTGGTGAGCCACGCCCGCTCGTACGGCCCCGGGTCACCGCCGAGTAGCGCCCGCAGCGACTCGCGCACCGTCACGGTCACCTCTTACCGGGACTCGGCAAAGCCTCTTTCGAGGGCTTGACGGTCCACGGGACCCCCGCGAGTTGACTCCGGTGTCACTGACCGGCCACGGCGGTCCGTGACACCCGCTCTATGCCTGCTGTCACGCCCCAACACCGACAGATACCAGCCCACGCGCACCGCCGGACCCGTCGTCCGAGGGTGCGAGAGACCACGCCCGTCCGACCGCCGGCAGTGAGACGACAGAGCCCCGCCGTGACCGCGGGCCTCTCACCCACAGCCACATCACAACAGGACGGCGGTCGTGAGCCAGCCAACCAATCCAACAGTGAACACGGCCGTCAGGATGATAGCCGCCTTCCCCGCCGTCGTGGCCTCCGTGACCCGGTGCTGTGGCTCCAGAAAGGGGCTGCCACACGCCTGACACTCGCTCGGACGGGTCCGGTGTGTGTTCCCGCAGTCCGTACAGCGCCAGTCTTTCATCCTAGCTACACACTGTGTCTCACCGTTGAAAGCGTTCCCCCCCGCTCACGCTGGCCGGCGTGGGCTCACTCGCGCCCCTGGCCACCCACAGGACACCGCTGTCTCACCACAGACGGCCAACGACGGACGGTCAGTGGTCAATCAGGGACACGCTCGTCCGCGGACTGAGTGCGCGAGACGGTGATACCGGCCATCTCATCAAAGGAGCGAAAACACGCCTCACAGAGTGGGAGAGCGATCTCCCGCTCGGCTGCCGTCTCCCGCTGTCTCACAGAGACACGCGCCTCCTCACCCGGGTCAGACACGCAGTTCACACATGTCATGTGTGTCGACTGTCGTAAGAGATAATAGCTATTGTGCATGATAGATCATGGTCACGGGCCACAGCACGACACGCAAAGGGTATATATGAAAATCACCGGGTCCCGGTCGGAGCGGGCGTTCCACACGTCCGCGAGCGTGAAAATAGCTTAACACATCTCGCGGAGGTCACGCCAGTCGTCGGTGTCGTAGAGCGTCAGTTCGGTTTCGTGGCCACAACCATCGCAGTGAAACGCCACTGTCCGATAGCCGGGTTGGGGTTCTTACACTTCGCTGTGTTCCTCGCACCTGACGCGTATCCCACGTTCGTCGTCGAGAACAGTAACAGAGGGTGTCGTAGAAGAGTTCGCAACGTGGTTAATTTCAGAACGGCCAAGTATGAAGCCCCTGCTCAGTAGGTCTGCGGACTGACAATTGGAGGAACTAACAGATAAAAATAATATCCGTGCTGGTGTGTGAGATGGGGCGCGCGTACGCAGCACTGGCACGAATTCACCCCCGATAACCGTCCTGTCGGAAGAGCGTCTCTGTCGGTGACGGGGTTATTCTGGGGCGTATCTTTGATGAATACGGTCCATTCGCGCCGCCATCACGAAGTCGGTCTTGTGGAGTCCGTCGATTTTGTGTGTCCACATCTCGACTCGTACTTCCCCCCACTGAAGATGGATGTCCGGGTGGTGCCACTCCTCCTCGGCGAGTTCTCCAATCTCGTAGGTGAACTCAAGCGCATCACGGAAATCCTCAAACGGGTACTCCCCTTCCAGATGGTGGTCGTCTACAACCCCCCAGACATCGTCGAGTTCACCGAGATACTCGGTATACTCCTTCTCTGTGAGTGGGTCGTCGTCTGACGTACAAGCCTCACATGCTTCGTCGGCGAGTGATGATGCCATATACACACATTCTACGGACGATACTTGTCTTTTCCTCCCGTGGCTCCCGTTGCCCCCGTGGAATACTGTTTTATTGAGCAGTTAGTGCACAGCAGATAGCCCCGACTCACCGGTGTTTGGGTGCTGCATAGATTCTCTGTCTCTTACAGTACAACTCTACTGGATTGCTGATAGGTGCGTCTCCTCGTCAATCACTGCACCGCCTGTGTTGACCGATCACGACTCGTGTAGTAAGTCGTATCTGCAAAGCACGCCGTGGAGGCAGGAAGCCCTACCGTCGAGGAGCGAGCAGCGTCAGCCGTGGGCGAGTAGGGCAGGGTAGTTCACTTGGGTCCGTATAACAGGTCAAGATGGATATGTTACAACTATTCGGCCTGTGCTGTTTGGCCTACTACGCTTCTCACCCCGTCGAGTGCTCATAGTCACTCCCATAGTTCGCGCAGTCTCTTTTGTACCTGTGTGTAGACCTTCGGATGAAGATTCATCCCCTCGTCTACGAGATCATAGAGGAGACCGGTTGCCTCCTCGGGCGTCGAGCTACCCTCTGTGGTACAACTGATACTGTCGGACAGAACATTTCGCACCCCACGTCCGACGGAGAGGGCCG
>CAZQZE010000164.1:0-5668 GCA_964597715.1 uncultured Halobacteriales archaeon | reverse complement strand
GTACCTCCGTGTTCAAGGACGCCGCCCAGCACCGCAACCGGCTCAAGCGGATGGCACAGAACGTCCGCCGGCCCTTCGACGAGGTGACCGACGACGGAACCATCGTCTACGGGAAGACGTGGGTCGAGCCCGACCGCTTCGAGGAGTTGGGCGTCCCCGCCGAGTTCTACGTCCAGAAGAGCGAGCATATCGAACTCGCCTGGTGGCTCCTCGAGGAGATGGTCGACGAGGGCGACGTCCCGAAGGGGGAGTTGGTCGAGCAGTACCCCACCGTCGACGGGACAGTCGTCGAACGGACCCCGATCGTCCCGAGCGGCGACGCCGCGGCCGGCGGGGCCGGTTCCACCACCTCCGCCGACTGACACACCGACGCCATGACGTACCGCTCACACCCCGTTCGCCGGATGTGCGAGGAGCCAACCGAGGGCGAGGCCGTTACCCTCCGTGTGACGGGCACAGACAGCGCCGAGAACGGGGTACTCGCCGACCGCCTCGACGAGGTCGGGGCCGTCGAGGAACGGCTTCGGTTCGGCGCGTTCCGGGTGACCGTCCCACAGACCCGTCTCGACGCGCTCTGTTCGGTCGAAGGGCTCGAGTCAGTGGAGACGGCGGACACGCTGGGGGTTGGGCAGGGGGACGCGGGCGAGGATGTCGGAACGGAGAGCTAACCGTCCACCGGGTGCAGTCAGGCGCCGGCTTCCTGGAAGGCGGCTTCGATGTCCTCCGCCTGGGTCACGCCGACAAACCGTTCGACGATGCCGTCGTCGTTCTCGATGATCAGTGTCGGCAACGAGCGGACCTGGTACTCGTTGGCGACGTCCTGCTGTTCGTCGACGTCGATCTTCTCGAAGGAGATACTCTCGTACGTCTCCTCGAGGTCCTCCAGGATCGGGTCCTGGGTTTTGCACGGGCCACACCAGTCCGCGTAGAAGTCCTTGAGCGTGACTGTCATACGGGAGGAAGATTGGCCACGGCGGCTGATAAGCGTTGCCCACTCCGGCGTGGCGCCGGCACGACCGTCGGGCTCGGCCGGTCCGTACCTGTGAGGTGTCCCGCGTGCCCGACCGGGTCGAAACGCTTAGGCCCGGCGGGCCACCACGGTCCGGTATGAGTTCAAGCGACGGTAGCGGGCTGATGTCCAGCGCGGGCCTCGTCCGCTACTTCGAGGCCGAGGACTCCAACGCCATCCGTATCGACCCGAAGACAGTGTTCACCTTCGGCGCCCTCTTTGGCGTGCTCGTGCTCCTCCTGCGGCTCATCATTTAGGTGGCTACGGTCCCTCCAGCCGGGTATGCACTTCGACCCGCGTGAACAGGCGGCGCTCCGTGCGGCCGGACTGACGACCGACGACCTCGAGACCGCAAGCGATGCCGTCGCCGCCGCGGCCGAGGACGACGCCGCCGCGCTCGCCGACTTCTTCGACCGGGAGACCGTCTACTCGGACATGGACCGCGCCCACAGCGCCGACGAGGTCCACGAGCACACCGTCGACTTTCTCGACCTGTTCACACACAGCAACGCCATCCGCGGCTATCTCCGGTTTGACTCCTGGGGTGTCTGGGTCGCCGGCGGGCGCGTGCTCCGCGAGACGGCGGTGGAACTGACCCTGGGGCCGACGGTCCACGACCGGGTGCGGTTCGCGACCGAGCCGGGGGAGCTTTGAGCGAGGCAGTCCCAGCCCGACCATGACCGTCCGGATCCGCGGGGTCTACGCCACCGCGCTGACCGCGCTGCTCGAGGACGTTGTGCAGGCCTCGCCGCCAATCCGCGAGCGGTTCGAGGCCGACCTCCCGGCGGCACCCGCCGCGGCGGGTGTCACGACCACCGGCGACCGGCAAGGCGTCGTCGTCTCCGGCGACCCCGACCGGGTGGCCGGCGTGACCGACCGACTGCGGGGCGTGGGCCTCGACACGCTCGCCTGGGTGGCCGACCTGCCGCTGGGTGGGGTGTACGCCGGCGAGGTCACCGAAGAACTCCGTTCCGGGGCGGTGGTCGACTGCGCTGACGGCGAGGGGGTTCTCCCCTACGCCGAGACCGAGCGCCACATCGAGACCGGTGACCGGCTCCGCGTGCAGGTTGCCGAACCCGCGCCGCCGTGGGCCGACGACCGCCCGCGCCTGGAGACGACCGTCCGGGTGCCGGGTCACCTGGTCGAACTCGTCCGGGGGGGGACCGCGAGTGTCGGGACCGCGAGCCCGGAGTTGGCCGACCTGGTCCCCGCGGAGCCGCCGGAGGGCTGGGCCCCGAGTTGGGGCCGGGACAGCGACGACGCCGACCTCGACGCGCTGGACGGGGCACTCGCGGCGGCCGGCGAGGACGCCGAGGCGATTGACACAGGGCTGGCCGACGGGCCGCCGGTCGCCGACGGCCCACACCGGTACTGGGCCGGCCTCGACACCGCGTTCGTCTGGTTTGGCCGGGAGTCACGGTTCGCGCTGGACGACCGGCGCCGGGCGGTGACACCGACGATGCCCGGCCACCACCGGGTCAAGGCCGGCGCCCGGTCCGCGAGCGCGGCCGTCGACTTCGTGGAGGCCGTCTGTCCGGCCGCCGGCGCGGGCGATGGCGACGACAACGGCGTTCCCTTCGACGCCGTCACCCGGCAGTTCGGCCCACAGGAGGGCGATAGTGTGCGGCTCGACCACGGCAAACCCGACGGTCGGCGGGTCGTCCTCGGCGAGGCCGAGGTGGTCGACCGCGACCCCGGCGGGACTGTCCGGGTCCGCCGGGAGATGCGGTCGCGGGGGACATACGACGCGCTGGGGACCGAGCGACGGCCCGGTGACGTCGCCGTGACCAAGCTGACAGAGGGGAAGTGGTGGTACCCGACGGTCTACCGGAGCGCCGACGGGGAGTCCCGGGGGACCTACGTCAACGTCTGTACCCCCGTCGAGATATTTCCGGAGGCTGTTCGCTACGTCGACCTTCACGTCGACGTTGTCAAACGCCCCGACGGGACCGTCGAGCGGGTCGACGAGGACGAGCTCGCGGCCGCCGTCGACGCCGGAAGGGTCCCCGAACCCCTCGCCGAGCGGGCCCGCCAGGTCGCCGACGCCGTCGAGGGCGCGCTGTAGCCGGGCCGCCGGCTCCGGCCTCGTGGCAACTGTTTTATCTCGCGGTGTGGTAGCACACTACATGACACGGACAGACGAGGACCCTCCGGAGCTAGACGAGACAGAGCGCGAGGCACTACACAGCGTCGAACTCGGCATGGAGTTGCTCCGGCGCGCCCACGGCGACCTGGTCGGGGTTCACCACAAGACCGGCCGCGCGATGGACCACCTCGCGCGGGCCGAAGGACAGCTCCGGGCGTGTGGGTACGAGGGGCTGGCCGACGCGGTCCGGGACCAGTGCCTGCCACGCGGTGTCGTTGACGACCGGTGGACCTACGACCTCTTAGAGAGCTTCGAGGAGGGATTTTTAGCCGAGATTGCCGACGTCGAGGAGCGCACCCGCGAGGTAGTCGCCGACGGGAGACGCCACGTCGCCGAGCGCAGACAGGAGCGGGAGTGGCGCGAGCGGGCCCGTGAACCGCGAACCGACGGACAGTAGCGCGTGGCGGCCGGCCTGGGGTGTGCGGGTGCCGATATACACCTTTATCACCGCCTCAGGTGAGGGTTCGGAGTACGATGCGCGCAGCAGTCTTCCAGGATGTCGACGAACCGTTCGAGATCGCCGAGGTAGACGAGCCGGAGTGTGGCCCGGAGGATGTCGTCGTCGAGACCGAGGCGTCGGGGATCTGTCGGTCGGACTGGCACGTCTGGCAGGGCGACTGGAGCTGGGTCGGCATGCTGCCCCAGGAGGGACAGATCTTCGGCCACGAGCCCGCCGGGACGGTCGTCGAGACCGGCGAGGAGGTCGGGTCGGTCGAGGTCGGCGACCAGGTGACGGTCCCGTTCAATCTGAGTGACGGCACGTGCCCACACTGCCGGGCGGGGCTGTCGAACATCTGTGACAACCTCGTCCCGCTGGGCTTTACGCCGGAGGCCGAGGGAGCCTGGGCCGAGCAGTTCAGGGTGCCCGACGCCGACCAGAACGCGGTCGTCCTCCCCGACGGGGTCAACCCGGTCGACGCCGCGGGGCTGGGCTGTCGGTTCGCCACGTCATTCCACGGCGTCAACCACCGTGCCGACGTCGAGCCCGGCGACTGGGTCGCCGTTCACGGCTGTGGCGGGATCGGTCTCTCGGCGGTCCAGATCGCCAACGCCGCCGGCGCGAACGTCGTCGCGGTCGACCTCGAGGACGAGAAACTCGAGTTCGCCGAGGAACTGGGGGCCGTCGAGACGGTCAACGCCGCCGAGGTCGACGACCCCGCGGGCCAGGCAGCCATGCTCGCGGGCGGCGGCTGTGACGTCGCGGTCGACGCGCTGGGGATCGAGACCACCTGTCGCAACGCCATGGACAGCCTGGGCAAGCGGGGCACCCACCTCCAGCTCGGGCTGACGACCGGTGAGGAGGAAGGCGAGGTGCCTCTGCCGGTCGACGAGATGGTGTTCACCGAGCGGGACTTCGTCACCTCCTTTGGGATGCAGGCCAACCGGTTCGACGAGATCTTCGACATGATGGGGTCGGACAAGCTCGACCCCTCGAAGATCATCGGCGAGACCGTCGCGCTCGACGACGTCCCGGAGGTGCTGGAGTCGATGTCCGACTTCGACACTATCGGCTTCCCCGTCATCACCGAGTTCTGAGGGACGGCTCGGCCACGACCGCCCGACCCGGAACAACCCTCTACCTGTGGGACCTGGGAGGACAGCGTTCAATCCCCCGGGGCCACGAGCAGGGGTATGATCCAGCCGGACCTGTCGGGGCAGGTCGGACTCGTCACGGGCAGTGCGAAGGGCGTCGGCCGGGAACTGCTCCGCTCGCTCGCCGACTGTGGCGCGGATGTCGCGGTCCACTACCGGACCAGCGACGAGGCCGCCCGCGAGGTGGCGGCTGCGGCCCGCGAGCGCGGGGTGGAGGCGACGGTCGTCCAGGCCGACGTCACCGACCCCGACGGCGTGGACGGGCTGTTCGACGCCGTCGAGACTGACCTCGGCCGCGTGGAGGTCCTGGTCAACAACGTCGGCGCCTTTGCGCCCCGCCACTGGACCGAGGTCGACCCGGAGACCTGGCAGCGGGTGATGGACACCAATCTCACCGCCACGTATCTCTGCTGTCGGCGCGCACTGCCGCCCATGCGGGCGGCCGGGTTTGGCCGCGTCGTCAACGTCGGCTACGCCTCCAGTGACAAGGGGCTGGTGAGCCCGACGAACTTCCCGTACTTTGTGGCGAAGGCTGGCGTCCTGATGTTCACCCGGATGCTCGCCGCCGACACCCAAGAGGTCGACGTCACGGTCAACGCCGTCTCCCCGTACGTCGTCGAGAACTCCGACGAGTTCCCCGACGAGCTCCCGCGGGGTCGCCCCGCGGAGTTCGAGGATATGGCCCAGGCGATGCAGTTCTTCCTCGAGGAGGGCAGTGACTACATCAGCGGGCAGAACGTCGAGGTCAGCGGCGGGTGGCTGCCGGAGACGGTGTGACCTGTACCACGCGGCGTTGGACGGGTGCAAGGGGCTGTGCGAACCGACAGCGTTTCACCGGTCCCGTCCCTGCTCCTGTGCAATGAGCCGGGACACCATCGAGGTCCGCGGGGCCGAGGAACACAACCTCAAGGACATCGACG
>CAZQZE010000163.1:0-5669 GCA_964597715.1 uncultured Halobacteriales archaeon | reverse complement strand
AGGAGCGCACGGACGAGGTGGTCGAGCACGTCGTCGACCTGTTCGAGGAGGCGGTGCATGCTCAGACCTGAGCGGATGAGCCGGGTCTCGGTGACCGGCTCCAAACCCGTCATGGACGAGGTCGTCGAGACTGTTCACGACCTCCACCTCCTCCACCTCACCGAGTACGACGGCTCCTGGGAGGGCTTTTCGCCGGGCGACCCGGTCGAGGGCGCCGACGAGGCTGCCGAAAAGCTCGTCACGGTCCGGTCGCTGAAGGCCATCCTCGGTGTCGACGAGGCCGATATCGGGGCGACAAATCAGGTCGTCACCGAGGAGACCGTCGAGACGGAGCTCGAGGCGGTTCGCCAGGAGGTCAACGAGCTCGACGACCGCCGTGCCGAGGTCCGCGACGAACTCCAGCGCGTCGAGGAGTTGGCCGACACGGTGGAGCCGTTCGTCGACCTCGGGGTCGACATCGACCTCCTGTCGGGCTACGACAGCCTGGCGGTCCGCGTCGGCCAGGCCGACCCCGATGACGTCGAGGCCGCCCTGGCCGGGTCGGAGGTCGACACCTACGAGCTGTTCACCGGCGAGGACGTCGTCGGCGTGTTCGCGTACACCGACGAGTCGACCCTCCAGCGCACACTCGTCGAGGCGGCGTTTACCGAGCTCGAGGTCCCCGAGGGCGAGGGGAGCCCGGAGGAGTACCGGGAGAACCTCGCCGAGCGGAAGGCCGAACTCGAGGCGGAACTCGACGCCGTCGAGGACGAACTCGACGAAACCGCCGCCGACGTCGGCCCGTTTCTGCTGGCGGCCGAGGAGGAGTTGACGGTCGAGGTGCAGCGCCGCGAGGCGCCGCTCTCCTTCGCAACGACCGAGAATGCCTTTATCGCCGAGGGGTGGATCCCGACCAGCGAGTACGACGAGTTCGTGGCGACGCTGCACGAGGCCGTCGGCGAGCACGTCGAGATATCCGAGCTCGAGCAGGCCGAGTACGACGACGAGGGTCGCGTGACCGAACGCGAACCGGGCGGCGCGGGGTCGCCGGAGCCGACAGCCGCCGCGGACGGGGGCGACGTTGCGACCGACGGGGGTGACGGTCGGACCGCCGCCGACGGCGGCACCGCCACGATGAGCGTCACCGACCCGCCGGTCATCCAGAACAACCCCGGCGGGGTCAAGCCGTTCGAGTCGCTGGTCGAGATCATCAACCGCCCCAAATACTCCGAGCTCGACCCGACTATTGTCATGTTCCTCACATTCCCGCTGTTTTTCGGGTTCATGATCGGGGACCTCGGGTACGGGCTGCTCTACATGGGTATCGGGTACGGGATGATGCGGGCGTTCGACAGTGACGTGATCAAGAGCCTGGGCGGCATCGGCGTCTGGTCCGGCGCGTTCACGGCCGTCTTTGGCGTCCTCTACGGCGAGTTCTTCGGGCTTCACGGGCTCGGTGAGATCGTCTGGGCCGGGAGCCCGCCGATCCACAAGGGCCTGCAGCCACACTTCGTCTACTACGCCTACGCGTGGCTGCTGTTGAGCGGGGTGGTCGGCGTCCTCCAGATCGTCGTTGGCCGCCTCTTTGACTTCGTGAACAACCTCGAACACGGGGTTGGCGAGGCCTTCCTGGAGAGTTTCTCCTGGATCATCATGACCGTCGGCCTGTGGGCGTGGGTGTTCACCCGAACCGCGGTCGACGCCAAACCCGGGTTCATGTGGGAGGTGTTCGCCACGGAAGGGGCGACCAACCCCGTCACCGGCGAGGTCATCGAGAACGTCGCCATTCCGCTCGGCTTCCAAGGGCTCCCGTTCGTCGAGCTGTTCACGGTTCCCGGGCTCGGGCTGGTCATGGACCCGACACTGCTGGTGCTCGTCACCGGGTTCGTGTTGGTGGCGGCCGCCGAGGGTGGTATCGGTGTCATCGAGTCCATCACCGAGACGTTCGGCCACGTCGTCTCCTACACACGGATCGCGGCCGTGTTGTTGGCAAAGGCCGGGATGGCACTGGCGGTGAATCTCCTCGTCTTCGGCGCCACGCTACACGATGGCGAGTTCCACTTCATCTTCTTCATGGACGAGGCGCCCGTCCCCGACGAGGTCGTCTTCGCGGGGCTGGTCAACGGCGAGGGTGCGGTCGCGCTCGTTGTCGGCGCCCTCGCCGGGGTTGTGGTCCTCGTGCTCGGCCACCTGCTGGTGCTCGTGCTCGGCATCACCTCCGCCGGACTGCAGGCCATCCGCCTGGAGTACGTCGAATTCTTCGGGAAGTTCTACGAGGGCGGCGGCGACGCCTACTTGCCATTCGGACACGAGCGAGAGCACACGGCCGACTGATAGTGAGTACTGTCGTCTGTTCCCGGCGCTTGCCGACCCCGATGCGGGCAATCGCCGGGACATCGTCACAACAATCACCATGAGGCGGTTCCGCCGTCGACCCGTCTCTGTACTGCTTTGGCCCCCGGAGCCACGCTTCCGCGTACCTCCCGGAGATGCCGGCTTCCGGGCCGTTTGAGAAGCTTTAAACCTGTGGTGGAGGACCCTACAACTGCCTAAGACACAACCATGATCGAGACAGCACTCGCGTTTGCGACAGTCGTACTTCAGGTTCCGTTCGGCCCGACAACCGGTGCAGCCCTCGCCGTCGGGCTCGCAGCACTCGGTGCGGGGATCGCCGAACGCGGTATCGGCGCAGCGGCCGTCGGGGCCGTGGCCGAGGACGACGACATGTTCGGCCGTGGGCTCATCTTCACGGTCCTCCCGGAGACGCTGGTCATCCTGGCGCTGGTCGTCGTGTTCCTCACACTGTAACCGTCTTCTAACCCACTCATGAGCCTCGATACAGTCGTAGAGGACATCCGAGACGAAGCGCGCGCGCAGGCCACAGAGGTCCGCGCCGAGGCGGACCAACAGGCCGAAGAGATACTCGCCGAGGCCGAGTCCGAGGCCGAGCGCATCCGCGAGGAGCGCGAGCGCGAGGCCACCCGACAGGTCGAGCAGGAGCGCGAACAGAAGCTCTCCAGCGCGAAGCTGGAGGCAAAGCAGGCCCGCCTGGAGGCACGCCGGGAGGTCCTCCAGGAGGTCCGCGAGTCGGTCGAGCAGGCCATCGCAAACCTCGAGGACGGCCGCGAGGAGTTGACGCGGGCGCTGCTCGAGGACGCCGCCGCGGAGTTCGACGACGACGCGACCGTCGAGGTGTACGGCCGGGCCGACGACCAGGAGCTGCTGGAGGCGGTCCTCGCAGACTACGACGGCTACGAGTACGCCGGCGAGTTCGACTGCCTCGGCGGGGTCGTCGCCGAGAGCGAGGGGTCACGGGTCCGGGTCAAGAACACCTTTGACTCCGTGCTCGAGGCGGTCTGGGAGGACAGCCTCACAACGGTCAGCGACCGGCTGTTCGAGCAATGAGTGCCGAACAACAGCGGACCGGCGGCAACTACGAGTACGTCACCTCCCGGGTCCGGTCGCGCCGGGCGGCGCTGTTTGGCGACGACGACTACCGGAAGCTGGTGCGGATGGGAGCCGGCGAGGTCGCCCGGTTCATGGAGGACAGCGAGTACGAGGCGGAGATGAACGCCCTCGGGTCGCGCTACGCGGGGGTCGACCTCATCGAGTACGCGCTCAACCGGAACCTCGCAAAACACTTCGAGGACCTGCTGCGCTGGTCCGAGGGGGCGCTGTACGACTACGTCGCCAGGTATCTCCGGAAGTTCGACGCCTGGAACATCAAGACGGTGTTGCGCGGGCTCTACTCCGGGGCCGACACCGGGGAGGTCGAGGACGACCTCATCCGGGCGGGGGAGCTCTCCGACGACGACCTCCAGCGGCTGCTCGCCGCCGAGTCGGTCGAGGAGGCCGTAGAGACGCTGGACCGGACGGTCTTCGGTGACGGGCTGGCCGCCGCCCTCGCCGACTACGACGAGACCGGGCTGTTGGTGCCACTGGAAAACGCCGTCGACCGGGCCTTCTACGAGACACTGCTGTCGGGGCTGCCCGACGCAGCGGAAGGGGACTCCCCGGTCGGGCTCTACATCGAGTTTCTCCGGGCGGAGATCGACTTCCGGAACCTGATGAACGTTCTCCGGATCGCCCGCAGCGGCGCCGGGATCGACCCGACGGAGTACTATATCGGGGGCGGACGGCTGTTCGACGCTACCGAGGTCCGCCAGGTGGCCGAAAACACCCAGCAACTCGTGACGTTCGTCCGCGAGAGCAGCTACGGCGACGACCTCCAGGAGGCGCTCGACGCCCTCGAGGAGGCTGACAGCGTCATCGAGTTCGAGTACGCACTGGACAGGGCGCTGCTCGAGTACTCCGAGCAGCTGTCGAGCCGGTACCCGTTGTCGGTCTGTCCGGTGCTCGCGTACATCCTCGCGAAGGAGCGGGAGGTGGACAACATCCGCGCGGTTGCTCGCGGCCGCGAGGCAGGGCTCCCGCCGGAGGAGATCCGGGAGGAACTGGTGATGTTATGAGCCAGGAGATCGCCGTCGTCGGCAGCCCGGAGTTCACCACCGGCTTCCGGCTGGCCGGCGTCAGGAAGTTCGAGGAGGTCGCCGACGACGAGAAAGACGAGGCGCTCGACGGTGCGGTCGACGGGCTGTTGACCGACGACGACGTCGGGATCGTGGTGATGCACGACGAGGACCTCGACCACCTCTCCCGGGGTGTCCGGGAGGACGTCCAGACGAGCGTCGACCCGGTGTTGGTGACGCTCGGCGGGGACGCGGGAAGCAGCGGACTGCGCGAGCAGATCAAACGAGCCATCGGTATCGACCTGATGGACGACCAATAACTATGAGCAAAGCAACAGACACAGACGTCCACGAGGACGGTGTCATCGAGAGTGTATCCGGCCCTGTCGTGACGGCGGCAGACCTCGACGCACGGATGAACGACGTCGTGTACGTCGGCAACGAGGGGCTGATGGGCGAAGTGATCGAGATCGAAGGCAGCGAGACGACCATCCAGGTCTACGAGGAGACCTCCGGCATCTCGCCGGGCCAGCCCGTCGAGTCGACCGACGCCCCCCTGTCGGTCGACCTTGGCCCCGGCATGCTGGACACCATCTACGACGGGGTCCAGCGCCCGCTTGATGTGCTGGAGGAGCAGATGGACTCCGCCTTTCTCGACCGCGGGGTCGACGCCCCGGGGATCGACCTGGAGCAGACCTGGGCGTTCACCCCGGAAGTCGAGGTTGGCGACGAGGTCGAGGCCGGCGACATCGTCGGCACCGTCCCCGAGACACCCAGCATCGACCACAAGGTGATGGTCCCGCCCGACTCCGAGGGTGGCGAGGTAGTGCGTGTCGAGTCCGGCGAGTTCGACGTCGAGGAGACGGTGGTCAAACTCGACACCGGCGAGGAGGTTGCGATGCGCCAGGAGTGGCCGGTCCGGGAGGCCCGGCCGGCCGACGAGAAGCAGACGCCGACCACGCCGCTGGTCTCCGGCCAACGCATTCTCGACGGGCTGTTCCCGCTGGCGAAAGGTGGGGCAGCGGCTATCCCCGGCCCCTTCGGGTCGGGCAAGACCGTCACCCAGCAACAGCTCGCCAAGTGGGCCGACGCCGACATCGTCATCTACGTCGGCTGTGGCGAGCGGGGCAACGAGATGACCGAGGTCATCGACGACTTCCCCGAGTTGGAGGACCCGACCACCGGCAACGCGCTGATGGACCGGACCTGCCTCATCGCCAA
>CAZQZE010000162.1:5406-5730 GCA_964597715.1 uncultured Halobacteriales archaeon | reverse complement strand
GCGATATCCGTCGTGAGCATCATCGGCGTCACCGTCTCGCCGTCGTCCTGGGCGTCGGGAACGGTGTCGGCGAGTTCCTCGTCAGTCGGCGCCCACTGCCAGGCGCCGCCGGGGCCCGTCTCGGGCTCCCACTCGTACTCGAGGAGGTTGTTGACGTAGCCCATGTCCCACTCGGTCGGGGACTGCGTCCAGGGCCCCTCGATGCCGCTGGTCGTGACACCGCCGTCGGTGGCGGCGTCCCCGTCCTGCCAGCCCAGCCCCATATTCTCGATCGGGGCCGCCTCGGGTTCGGGGCCGTGTGCCTCCTCGGGGTCGTCGGCGCCG
>CAZQZE010000162.1:0-5396 GCA_964597715.1 uncultured Halobacteriales archaeon | reverse complement strand
TTCGCCAAGTACATCGCGTCCGGCTCCCCATTCGGGCCTTCCGGGTTCACGTAGATGAGCCCCATCACCGAGGCGCCCAGCCCACCCTGGATCTCGCCGGGCTCCTCGAAGCGCTCCTGGGCCTCGAACTCCTTTTCGGGGCCCCAGTCGACGGCCTTGTCGGTCTGGAAGGCGTCCTCCCGTCCGCCCGCGAACCCGAACGTCTGGAACCCCATCGACTCGACGGCGACGTTCCCCGCGAGGATGATCAGGTCGGACCAGGAGAGGCTGTTGCCGTACTCCTGTTTGACCGGCCAGAGCAGCCGTCGTGCCTTGTCGAGGTTGGCGTTGTCCGGCCAACTGTTGATCGGCGCGAACCGCTGTCGGCCGCCGGCCGCCCCGCCGCGGCCGTCATCGGCACGGTAGGTGCCGGCGCTGTGCCAGGCCATCCGGATCATAAAGGGGCCGTAGTGGCCGTAGTCGGCCGGCCACCAGTCCTTCGGCTCCGTGATCACCTCCTCGATGTCCGCTTTCACCGCCTCCAGGTCGAGCTGTTGGAACTCCTCGGCGTAGTCGAACTCCTCGTTCAGGGGGTTGACTTCGCTGGCGTTCTGGTCGAGGATATCCAGATTCAACCGGTTGGGCCACCACTCCTGGTTGCTCTTGCTCATCGTAGTATAAAAGTCGCCTCGGCGTATTAATCCTGTCGAAGGTGCTAGGAGATACCGCTACCAGACCGGGTGTGCGGTCCGGTCTCTCGGCTCTCGCTGACTCGGGTCCCGTCACACGCTCACGGGGCTCATCCGGCACGCCGGCCGACGCGCCCGGGGTCCGGACCACAACCCATATGCCCGGAGCTATCGAATCCCCGACCAATGATCCGTGTGGGTATCAACGGCTACGGCACCATCGGCAAGCGCGTCGCCGACGCCGTCCGCCAGCAGCCCGATATGGAGGTCGTCGGCGTCGCCAAGACCCGGCCGAACTTCGAGGCACAGACGGCCGTCGAGAAGGGGTTTGCCCTCTACGCGGCCATCGAGGACCGCAAGCCACTGTTTGGCGAGGCGGGGATCGACCTGGCCGGGGACGTCGAGGAACTCGTCGCGGCCAGCGACGTGGTCGTCGACGCCTGCCCATCCGGGGTCGGCGAGCAAAACGCCGAGATGTACCGGGAGTACGACACCCCCGCGCTCCTGCAGGGCGGGGAGGACGCCGACGCCGTCGACGCCAGTTTCAACGCCCGCGCCAACTACGACACCGTCGAGGGGCTGGACCTCGTGCGGGTCGTCTCCTGTAACACCACGGGGCTCTCGCGGCTGGTCGCCCCGCTGCAGCAGACATACGGCATCGAGAAGGTCCGGGTGACGCTGGTCCGTCGCGGCGGCGACCCCGCACAGTCGGGCCGGGGCCCAATCGACGATATCCTCCCCAATCCCGTGACGCTGCCCTCGCACCACGGCCCGGACGTCAACACCATCTTTCCCGACCTCGCTATCGACACGCTGGGGCTGAAGGTGCCCGCGACGCTGATGCACACCCACAGCGTCAACGTCACCCTCGAGAGCGAGCCCGACGCGGCGGCGGTGCGGGCGCTCCTGGCGGACGAGCCCCGTACCTTCGTCATCCCCGGGTGGCTGGATATCGACGGCGCGGGCAAGCTAAAGGAGTTCGCACAGGACTGTGGGCGCCCGCGGGCGGACATCTGGGAGAACTGCATCTGGGGGGAGTCGGTCAGCACGGAGGGCCGGGACCTCTATCTCTTCCAGGCGGTCCACCAGGAGTCCGATGTCGTCCCCGAGAACGTCGACGCGATTCGGGCGGTACTCGGCGCGAGCAGCCACGAGGAGAGCACGACTACGACAAACGAGGTGTTGGGGGTCGCCGAGGGGATGGTCCCCGGGACGGCACCGCCGCCGGCCGCCGACGACTGATCACTCCGGCGCCCACTCGCAGGCGTCTCCGGCTGTCAGCCCCGCCTCGTCGATGTGTGCCGACAGGCAGGCGTAGTGACAGAAGTACGTCGGCGACCCGCAGTCGGCGGTGCAGTCACGCACGCAGACGGGGTCGTGGTCGAAGATCTGTGAGCCACAGTAGGCACAGGGTTCGTCCTGGGTCGGTGTCTCGACGGTCGAAACCATGCCTGAATTGACGCGCCGAGGCGTCGAGAGTGTTTTGCCCGGCTACGCCGAGGTGTCAGGCTCCTCGTCGGCCTGCCGGAGCGCCTCGACGCCCGTCAGCGGCTGGCCGGTGAGGGCGTTGATGTAGGCGCCGCCGGCGATCGAGACGTGTGAGAAGTCGGCCTCGTCCATCCCGTACATCTCGATGGCGCGGGAGGTGTCGCCGCCGCCGACGACCGAGAAACAGTCACAGCCGGCGATCGTCTCGAGCATGCGGACCGTCCCGTCACTGAACCGCTCGTCCTCGAAGACACCAAGCGCGCCCTTCACGAAGACGGCCTCGGAGTTGGCGGCGATATCGGCGTAGCGCTCGATGGTGTCGGTGCCGACGTCGAGGTAGTCGTCGTGTTTGTTCCTGACGTCGGCGACAGTATCCTCCCGGCGCCGGCCGTCGGTCTCGTAGGCCAGGTCAGTCGGGAAGGCCAACTCGCTGGGGTGGGCCTCGATGAGGTGCTGGATCCGCTCGCGGTTCTGCTCGTACTGCTCGTCGTACAGGTCCATGTCGCCGATGTCGCGCCCGACCTCGTAGCCCATCGCGCGCAAGAAGAGTTCGCCGGCAATCCCGCCCAGCAGGAAGTTGTCGACCCTGTCCTCCAGGGCTGTCATCACCTCGATGACGTCGGTTGCTTTCTTGCCGCCGGCGACCATCGTTACCTCGCCGTCGAACTCCTGGGTGGCGATCGCGGAGTTTGCCTCGTACTCGGCGACCATCACGCGGCCTGCGTAGGCGTCCATGACCGCAGGAAGGCCGACGATGGAGGCGTGGCTGCGGTGGGCCGTCGAGTAGGCGTCGCCGACGTAGGCGTCGAACTCCGGGGCCAGGGTCTCGACGAGGGCGCTCTCGGCGTGTGCTTCGGGCGGTTTCTCGGGGAGTTCGTCGTCGGTCATCCGGACGTTCTCGAGCACGGCGACGTCGCCACCCTCCAGGCTACGGATAGCTGCGAGCGCCTCCTCGCCGTAGGTGTCGGGGACATACTCGACCGGGTGGTCGACGTGCTCGGCGAGGATGCTGGCGTGCTGTTCGAGCGGGAGGAAGCTGTCCCGGCCGGGACGGCCCTGGTGGGCGAGGATGGCGACCCGGTGGCCGGCCTCCACCAGGTCGCGGACGGTTCGGGCGTGCCGGGAGAACCGGCGGTTGTCCTTGACCCGTCCGTCTTCGACGGGGGAGTTGAGGTCGAGCCGGACGACGACCCGCTGGCCCCCGGCGAGGTCGTCCAGCGTCCTGTATCTCATCGGTCCGAACGTCGACGACCAGGGGTTTAGTACCCGGCGATGTTGAACGGGCCGTAGCAGGTGGCTACCCCGGGTCAAAACGGGTTGACGGTCCAGTCCGCGTGACTCTGGCACCCGGCCCCGTGGCCACCGCCCCGGGACATCGCCGCCGAAGCCTTTTCACTGATTCCGCCCCTAACTCGTTACATGCGAGATGACCGCGACGACCGAGACGACCCGTTCGACGAGTTCTTCGAGGAGATCGAACGCATGATGAACGAGATGATGGGTGGAAACGCCGACTTCCGCATCCACCAGGGCGGTTCCGCCCCTGACGCCGGCGCCGACCGTGGCGGGCACGACGCACACGTCGACGTCCACGAGACCGACGGACAGGTGCGCGTGGTCGCCGACATCCCCGGGGTCGAGAAGGACGACATCGACCTTCGGTGTGACGGCGAGACACTCACACTCCGGGCCAACGGCGAGAGCCGGGAGTACGAGGAGCGGGTCTCGCTGCCGACCGTCGTCGACGAACACTCCGCGGGCGCCACCTACAACAACGGGGTGCTTGAGGTTACCTTCGACCCCGCCGGGGATACCTCCACGAGCATCGATATCTGAGCTGTTGCCCAACGGGTGGTCGCGCCGTCACGCTGTTGCCCCTGCCGTCCGCCTGACCAGCCCTGCGAGTTCGTCGTAAAAGCCCTCCTCGTACTTTGTTGCCGTGTCGACCGTCGGGCGGGCGTTCGTCTCGTTGACCACGGTTCGGTCGTCGGTGACTAGTAGGTCGACACCGAGCCAGTCGACCCCCATCGCTGTGGCAGCCGCCTCGGCCAACTCGCGTGACTCGGGGGCGAGGTCGACGCCGGTCGCCTCGGCGCCGCGGTGGACGTTGTGTTTCCACTGCCCGGCCGCGAGCGCGTCATCGGGCAGCCGCCGCTCGACGGCGCCGACGTACTCGCCGTCGATGAGCATCGCCCGGTAGTCCCGCGCGTCGGGGAGATACTCCTGGACGAGAAACGACTTGTCACCGGTGGCCTGGTAGTCGTGGACCAGGTCGAGATAGTCACAGACGCCCAGAAATGAGTCGAGGTCGGTGGCCTTCGCCACCCCGATCCCCCGGGTTGCGGCGTTTGGTTTCACGACGACGGGCGGGTCGAACCGCTCGAAGGCCGCGACGAGGTCGGCCTCACCGACGGGGTCCGAGACGACGACCGACTCCGGGACCGGCAGCCCCGCTCGCCGCAGGCGGGCAAGCGTCTCCCCCTTGTGTCGCGACCGGAGCACGGCCTCGCGGCCGTTGACCCACGGCACACCGAGCAGTTCGCTCGCAACGCCGCCCTCGGCGATCCGCGGCGGGAAGACGAACCCGGCGTCGAACGCACCCAGGTCCGCGTCCAGCGGGATTGTCCGCTCGGCGGTCCGGACGTACCTGACGTCGACCCCACGCTCGGCGAGAGGCGCTGTGATCCGCTCGCGGGTCTCGGCGTCGGTGGTGACTGCGAGGGTGAGCATAGCGCCTTGTCACCGCCCCGGGCACAAAACGACACGGCCACGACCCCGGGGGTCCCACCACAACTATTATGACAATTGGTATCACTCATCAGAGTATGCGTGCCGCAGTACTACAGCAGTACGGCGAACCGCTGGAGATCACCGACGTCGAGAGGCCGTCGCCGGCGCCCGACGGCGCCGTCGTCGAGCTAGAGGCCTGCGGTGTCTGCCGGTCGGACTGGCACGGGTGGCAGGGTGACGGCGAGTGGCTGGGAACCCGACCGGACCCCGGCCAGGTCCTCGGTCACGAACCCGCCGGCCGGGTCGTCGAGACGGGCGAGGAGGTAACAGGTGTCAGCGAGGGTGACCACGTAGCTATCCCGTTCAATCTCGGCGACGGCACCTGTCCGCAGTGTCGGAACGGCCACTCGAACACCTGTGAGAATCTCCTCCCGCTGGGGTTTGCCGAGGAGGCCCAGGGTGCCTTTGCCGAGGAGGTCCACGCGCCCAGTGCGAACCACAATCTGATCG
>CAZQZE010000161.1:0-5744 GCA_964597715.1 uncultured Halobacteriales archaeon | reverse complement strand
AGGATTTCGGGCCACTGCACGACACCGGTCTTCACGCACTTCTGTCCGGCAGTATCATACTGCCGGCTGTGCCTTCGTGACGACACTCGCCACCCCGGGGTGCCGATGTCTCCCGTGATGGGACAGCCGACAGTGTCAACTCCCGGGTGGCTCCCCTCACACAGCAGTGCCGACAGCACCGCTTGGCACACCGTGCAGCAAGGTTATCCTGTTGGCGAATTACAATTAAAGTGGCTCCTGGACTGTTATCGCATACCACGCACCCCCACACCCCCACCACCCCCATCGCGTGGTCTACAGGAGCCATATCTTCTGTCTGAATACGACAACCGCTACCAGCGGGTTATCGGGTGAGACCGAGACGAGTACCCGATGTCGTTCACCCTACAGACACCGCAGGAACACGCCCTGGAGAGGTACGACGAACTGCTTCAGCACCTCGAGGCAGTCGAGCGAACCGCCGAGGAGAGCCACGCGGGCGGGGAGACTCAGGCGCGTCTGCGACTCTCGGTCAGGGAGCGGGGGCGAGGGCTTCGAAACCCAGAGTCCGGACTGGGTCGGCACAGTTACACAGCACACCCGCCTGTGGGCACCGGGCCGTACACCGCTGGTCTGGGCTGTCGCTGCCGAGGGGGAACAGTGGTCCCGTCCGCGTCAACTGCACCGAGCACGGAACGTTCCTACGCGTCGCTCGACGGGTAAATTCGGTGAGGGGTGCTGGCCGAGATTCGAACAGCGTGAAGACGGACGCCTCGCTCCTCGGCGCTGTGTCCTCTCTCGTTCACGTTCGGAACGGCTTCGTGGCTCGCGTGGGATGAGCGACACGCGTAGCGGTCACCGGCCACTCGCCACAGAAATGCGCTGGCCGGAATTTGAATCCGGGTTAGGACCGTGGCAGGGTCCTGTGATACCACTACACCACCAGCGCGCTGTAAGATACGAGCCGATAGGAAAATAAAAATGTTCCGAATACCGGGCACCGCGGTGAACGGCGGGGCTTCCCTACGTGGGAATGCCAGCTAATCACTGGCATGGGCTCAGCCCGCCTGAGTACGGCGCTCGGGACCTTGCCAGCGGGCAACCTCACCGGTGGCACCGTCGACAGTCGCGTACACAACGACTTCGTCGCCCTCCGGCTCTACGGCTGTCTCGAGAGTTGTCCCAGCACTAACTGTCTCGTCGCTGGTCAGCGACCCGACGCGGTCGGTAAACAGGCTTGCTTCCTGCGGTTGTGCGACGAGCGTCTTTGCCTCTGTGTCGGCAACGACTTCGACCGTGAGTGACCCGAGACTGCCAGCATCAGTGGACTCGTAACGAAACGACAGCGCATCCTCCGGAACCGCCTGGCTGGCCGCTGTCTCGGACAGCTCGTCTGTGGGGACGGACACAGTCGTGAGTTCACCGACCGCACCCTCGCCGTTGACCGCGAAGACGGTCACCGAATCCCCCTCGGGGTCGACCTGGACTGCAACGCTGTCATTGGCGCCGACAGACCGCTCCTGTGGCTCGAACTCGGTGTATCCGCCCGACTCAGCCTCTGTTCGGACCCCCGCTGCGTCGGTCTCTTCGGTGATGCCTACCCAGAGTTCATCGAACTGCTGGCCAGGGAGTGGCTCGTACTGGAACGTCAGCGCCTCCGGCGACACCAGCTCCGCCGCCGCTGCCTGCGAGAGCTCCTGCCCCGCCGGGTCCTCAGTTAGCTGTTCGACATCGTAGGTCCCAGTTGCGGTGATGCGGCCGTCGCTCACCTCGACCGACCTCGAGCCGTCGACGGCCGCTGTCCCGAACGACGTCTCGATTGTCTCCTGCCTGTCCGCACCGAGGTCGGCCGCGGCAAGCGCGAACTGCGACTCGAAGGTGTCCCCGCCCGCGTCGAAATCCACTGCCGCGACCACGTTCTCGCCGGAGCGGGGTCTGAACGGCAGGTCGGGGCCACTCCACCCGTCCCCGAAGCGTTGCTCGTCCGGTGGCGACCCGAGCTGGCCGACGACGAGGTCACCGGTCCCGGCCCGTTCGAGCAGTTCCGCAGCGGTCTCATCAGCCTCGAAGACCCGGGACTGGTCCCCGTCTCCGGCGGCAATCGTCCGGTCGAGTCGGCCGGCGTCCGCCCCGACGATGACTGTCTCGTCTGTGACTGCCACCGCAGGCGGGTCGTTCACTGAATCGGGGGCCTCAACAGGCTCGTACCGG
The DNA here is from genome assembly GCA_964597715.1 of uncultured Halobacteriales archaeon. Lineage (GTDB taxonomy): Archaea > Halobacteriota > Halobacteria > Halobacteriales > Haloarculaceae > Salinirussus. The sequence continues at coordinate 3,554 of CAZQZE010000161.1, read as the reverse complement.
TCGTATCCACGGTTCGTGCCGGTTCGCTCGTGAGCAACGCCGAACGTCTGGTCTGTGGGCTCGGTCAATCGCTCATCAAGCTGGTCGGTTGCGAAGGAGCCCTCGGCGATGATGATTTCGTTGGTGACAGTGATCTCGCTCACCGTCGAGTCGGCCGTGGCCGTCGGACTCGTCGCCTGGACGAGCCCGGCAAACGAGAGCCCCAGTCGGCCGAGTCCGACAGCCGCCCCGCCGGTTACGAGCGGGTACAGAGCCAGCGGGTCATCGACGGACGGCTCAGAGGAGCCGGCGGAGTCAGCTACGGCGTTTTCGGGTAACTCGTCAAAGTTGGCGTAGGCGAAAAACAGCCCGTCCTGGTCTGTCGTCAACCACTGGCCGTAGGGGAGGTCGCCCGCCGGAGCAAACGTGTCTGTCGACGACCCGTCGGGGGGACTGTCGTTCGCGTTTTCACCGTCATCACCGGCGCAGCCGGCCAGTGCCGCTGTCAGGGCGCCCATCCCGAGCAGGAATCGGCGTCGACTCTGACTCGTCCGTGTCGTAGTGCTGTCGTCGCTGTGGGTAACGCGTGGGGACATACCGGTGAACGCCTCTCTCTGATGTGTGAGTCCCACCCCTGAAGAGCCCCTGACAGCGTTTCATGTTGAGCAACAGTCCGGCCGTCGATACGGTCGGCCGGCGCACATCTCCGAAACTCACCGAACTGCCTGTTCTGACCTCGGTCCGACGAGAGCGACTGTGCCCCGGAGAATCCTTTTCGGTATAGCGGTCACTCCCGTCGAACAGGGTCCATCCCGACCCGGTTGGCGATGTCCTTCCGCAACTCGTGTTTCTGTATCTTCCCGCTGGCGGTCGTTGGGAACTCCTCGACGGTCTCCAGGCGTTCGGGATACTTCTGTGTGGCAATGCTCTGGTTGTCGAGGTGGGTGACCATCTCATCGAAGGTAAACTCGTGGCCCTCGGCGACCGTGACGTAGGCACACCCTTTCTCCTGCAGCTCCTGGTCGGGCATAGCAACGACGGCAACCCCCTCGACCGCGGGGTGCTCGTAGAGGCGGTCCTCGACGTCTTTGACCGGGATGTTCTCGCCGCCCCGGACGATGATATCCTTCTTGCGGCCGGTTATCTCGATGTACCCATCCTCGTCTCTCACCGCGAGGTCGCCCGTCCGGAACCACTTGCCGTCGAAGGCATCGGCGTTGAGTTCCTCGCCGTGATAGCCAACCATGAGTTCCGGGCTGTGACCCACGAGTTCGCCCTGCTCGCCGGCGGGGAGTTCCTCGCCGGTGTCGGGGTCGACTACTTTCAGGTGGGCGTCAGGTGCGGCCGAGCCGTCGGTTGTGGCGAGTTTCTCGAGGGGTGCATCAAGCGGCGGCCACGTGGCCGTGGGGAACTCCGTAGACCCGTAGATGCGCTGGACCGTACAGCCGAGCGTTCGGGTCGCCCGACGGACGAGGTCCGGGGGCACGTCGGCGCCGCCACACCCGAACACCCGGAGGCTGTTCTGCCAGCCCTCGGGTGCGGCGTCACACAGCCCCTGCAGGAACGGTGTGGCACCGACAGTCAGGGTACAGTCGTACCGGTCGACCAGGTCTACCGCGCGCCCGGCATCCCAGTCGGCCATGAGGACCAGTTCCATCCCTTCGAGGAAGGGCATCTCAAGGGCGTATAGCATCCCGGTGACGTGTGTCACCGGCGACGGCATGAACACCGTCGTCTCCCCGGAGAGCGCGAGGATGTCGATAGTGTTGTGCTGTTCGCTGCGGAGCGTATTGTGCGTGTGGAGGACGCCCTTCGGGTCGGCGGTGGTGCCGGAGGTGTACAGCAGCGCGTGAACGTCGTTGGCGTCCAGGGCTGGCGGCGAGAACGCCCCGGGGTCTGTCCCCCGGAGTTCGACGAACGGCGTCGTCTCGACACTGCCGTGGACGGCGTGGTCCTCGCCGCCAACGACGACGACGCGGCTCAACGCCGGGCAGTCCCCCGCCACCTCGCCGACCATCGCCGGGAAGTCGAACCCGTCGTACGTGTCGGGGACGACCAGCAGGTCTGTCCCGGCGTCCTCGAGAATGTACGCCACCTCGCTCCCGCGGTAGATGGGGATGATGGGGTTACAGACGGCACCGACGCGCGCAGCCGCCAAGTGGATGACAGTCGTCGTCGTCCAGTTGGGAAGCTGGTAGGAGACCACGTCGCCCGGGTCGACGCCAAGCTCCTGAAACCCGGCGCTGACGCGTTTCACCGCGTCCCACAGTTGTGCGAACGTGACTGTCCGCCGCGGGCCGACGACCCGCTTCTCGGGGTTGGCCGTCAGCGTCGGTTCCACGAGGTCGGTCAGCGTCTGCTCGCCCCACTGTCCGGCCGTGGTGTACCGCTCGACGTGGGCCGAGTCGAGCCGAGGGAGGTCGTCCGTGTCGAGTGTCATGTCAGGGGAGGGTTTCGTCGATCGTGGGTCGCTGTATTTCGCCGGTCACCTGGGCTACCGTGATTCGGTGGGGGGTCGCCGGCGCCGGTCGCGTCGGTTCGAGGGCGCGGCCGAAGGTGGTCCTGCCACACAGGCTGGGGCGACCGGGCAGGGGTCCGGTCAGTCATCATCCTCACTGGCGCTGGGGAACTCCGGGCGGCGCTCGTTGAGAAAGGCGTCGACGGCTTCGTCGTGGTCGGGGTGTTGCTGGGAGACGGCTTCCAGGGAGAGCCCCCGCTGGAGCGCGAGGTCGTTGCCGAGTTCGACCCAACTGTTCAGCGCCTTCTTCGTGTAGCGGATGGCCGCCTGGGGGCCGTCGGCGAGCTTCCCGGTCAGTTCCTCGACCTTCGCGTCGAGTTCGTCCTCGGGGACAGCGTAGTTGGCCAGTCCCATCCGTTCGGCCTCCGCGGCGTCGACGAGGTCGCCGGTCATCAGCATCTCCTTTGCGGTGTGCATGCTCGTCAGCAGCGGCCAGATGACAGCGCCGCCGTCGCCCGCGACCAGCCCTACACTCACGTGAGGGTCGCCGATACGGGCGTTTTCGGTCATCACGGTGATGTCGGCGAAGAGCGCGAGTGTCGCGCCGAGTCCGGTCGCGTCGCCGTTTACCTTCGCGACGAGCGGCTTCTCCAGGGCGGTGATATCCTTGATGATGGTCTCTCCCTCCCGCATCGTCTCCCGGAACGTCTCGGGGTTTTCGATGCTCTCTCGCATCCAGCCCACGTCGCCGCCCGCCGAGAACGCTTTGCCGTTACCCGTCAGAACGACTACGCGCGCGTCGGCGTGGTAGGCGTCGCGAAACACCTGCGAGAGTTCCTCGTGGAGGGCGGCGTTGACTGCGTTGAGGCTGTCCGGGCGGTCTATTGCGATCTCGAGGACGTCGTCGCCCTCGGTCACGTCGAGGTAGTCGTAGTCGTGCATCGTGGACGAACCGATGTAACCACACGGAATAAGTGTGCTGTTCGGTCACACGGCGCGTGTCAACGGACCCGCCGCGCGTTCGGCCAGCACTGCCCGTCTGTGTGGGTTGTGGCTACCCCAGCGCGACTGTGAGCGTCGCCGTCACACCGCTCTCTTCATACTGCCGGACAGAAGT
>CAZQZE010000160.1:0-5872 GCA_964597715.1 uncultured Halobacteriales archaeon | reverse complement strand
TACGCCGCCTGTCACTGGTGTCACGTCATGGCCGAGGAGAGCTTCGAGGACGAGGCGGCCGCCGCACTGCTCAACGAGCACTTCGTCCCGGTCAAGGTCGACCGGGAGGAGCGACCCGATGTCGACAGCATCTACATGACGATCTGCCGGCGGGTCTCCGGACAGGGTGGGTGGCCGCTCTCGGTCTGGCTCACGCCGGAGGGTGACCCGTTCTACGTCGGCACCTACTTTCCGCCGGAGGCAAAGCGAGGACAGCCCGGGTTCAAACAGCTGTTACGGGACATCCAGGGTGCCTGGTCGGACCCCGAGGAGCGCGAGGAGATCGAGGAACGCGCCGCAAAGTGGACCCGGGCGGTCGAGGGGGAACTGGAGGAGGTGCCGGACCAGCCCAGCCCGCCCGAGGAGGGTATTCTCGAGCGTGCAGCCGACGCCGCTGTCAACGGGGCCGACCGGACCCACGGCGGCTGGGGCCGGGGCCAGAAGTTCCCACAGTTGGGCCGGCTCCACACCCTCCTGCGCGCGCACGACCGCACCGGTGACGCCGAGTATCTGGAGGTTGCGACCGAAACCCTCGACGCGATGGCCGACGGCGGCCTCTACGACCACGTCGGCGGCGGGTTTCACCGCTACACGACCGACCGGGAGTGGGTGGTGCCCCACTTCGAGAAGATGCTCTACGACAACGCCGAACTCCCGCGGGCCTTTCTGGCGGGTTACCAGGTCACCGGCGACGAGCGCTACGCGACCGTCGCCGAGGAGACCTTTGCCTTCCTCGAGGACGAACTCAAGCACCCCGAGGGCGGCTTCTACAGCACACTCGACGCGCGGAGCGCGGACGGGAGCGGCGAGCGCGTGGAGGGGGCGTTCTACGTCTGGACGCCCGACCAGGTCCAGGAAGCCGTCGACGACACGACCGACGCCGAGCTGTTCTGTGACCGCTACGGCGTCACCGAGGCCGGCAACTTCGAGGGACAGAGCGTCCTCACGGTCTCGGCGCCGGTTGCGGGGCTGGCCACGGAGTACGACCTCGACACGGAGGCGGTCCGGGGGCGGCTCAACCGCGCCCGCGAGCAGGTCCGGACGGCCCGTGACCACCGGCCACGCCCGCCCCGCGACGAGAAGGTACTCGCCGGGTGGAACGGGCTCGCCGTCTCCGCGCTCGCCGAGGGCGGACTCGTCCTCGACGAGACCTACGCCGAGACGGCCACGGAGGCGCTCGCGTTCGTCCGCGAGCACTGCTGGGACCCCGAGGCGCGTCACCTCCACCGCCGCTACAAGGGCGGCGAGGTTCGCATCGACGGGTATCTCGAGGACTACGCCTTCCTCGGCAAGGGGGCGCTCGACCTGTTTCAGGCGACCGGCGAGGTGGACCACCTCGCCTTCGCACTCGAACTGGCAGGGGCCATCGAGGAGCGGTTCTGGGACGAGCAGCAGGGAACGCTCTACTTCACCCAGGCCGAGGGCGAGGACCTCATCGCCCGCCCACAGGAGGTCTCCGACCAGTCGACCCCCTCCAGCGCGGGTGTCGCCGCACAGCTGTTGCTCGCACTCGACCACTTTGCCGAGGCCGACCTCCGGACCGTCGCCGAGACGGCCGTGAACACGCACGGCGACCGGGTCGACGCGAACCCGCTCCAGCACGCGAGCCTCTCGCTGGCGGCGGACACGCTCGCGACGGGTCACGTCGAACTCACACTCGCGGCCGACGACCCGCCCGACGAGTGGCAGGCCTCCGTCGCCGAGCGGTATCTCCCCGCACGCCTGCTGGCCTGGCGACCAGGGGACGACGAGCGGCTGGCGGCCTGGCTGGACACGCTGGGGCTGGCGGAGGCGCCCCCGGCCTGGGCCGACCGCGGGCCACGCGACGGGGACCCTGCCGTCTACGCGTGTCGCTCCTTCGCCTGTTCACCGCCGAGAGCGGCCGTCGAGGACGCGCTCGCGTGGGCGGCCGACGGGGGCTGACGACACACCCCCACGCGGTGTGCCCGGCCGTTTCTCCCCCGGCTTACCCCTCGTGACGCTCGCTCAGGTGCGCCCAGGTCTCCGCACAGCCACGGCCGTCGTCGGTGTCGTCGAGGTGGTCGTCGTCGCGTTCCGAGGGCGCCTCGCTCACACGCGTGGACGGCACGGGTACGACCTGACAGGCGGGTGGCGAGGACTCAGCCGAAGTACTCCTCGATGCGCTGGGCCAGGTAGACCGCAACGGGGACCGGCTCCTCCTCGACGAAGCGCGCGACCTCCTCCCCGCGGTGTTCCACGACCACGGTCGGGATGTACTCGACCCCGTACTCCTCGACGCCCGGCCCCTGTTTGTCCTCGTCGAGTTCGTGGTGGACCACGTCCGCCTCCGGAACACCGGCCTCCGCCAGGGCTGCGCCGAGGTCGGGGAGCTGTGCCCGGCAGTCCTTGCACCAGTCGCCGCCCCAGACCTTGTAGACCAGCCCGTCGTGTTCGGCGATAGTGTCGACCGTGTCGGCGTACGCGTCGGCTGTCCACACCGGGTTCGGTTCCATCGTTTCCAGTGGCATGACCGTCAGTACGCGGGTGGCAGGTATAATCCCCGCCCTCGACAGCCGGTCCCCACGGCGACCGTCACAGGCCCAGTCGCCGCCGGCAGACTGTGCCGTCGCCGGGGGAGTTTAATCGGCGGCCCGCCAAGTGTCGGTCAATGCACGACAACATCACCGACGCGGTCGGGTCACCGCTCGTCCGGGTCGACGGGCCGCCGGGGACGACCGTCGCCGCGAAGGTGGAGTCGTTCAACCCCGGCGGCTCCGCGAAGGACCGGCCGGCCCGGGCGATGGTAGCCGCGGCCGAGGCGGCCGGCGACCTGACCCCCGGCGACACGATTGTCGAGCCGACCAGCGGCAACACCGGCATCGGCCTGGCGATGGTGGGCGCCGCCAAGGGCTACGATGTCCGGATCGTGATGTCCGCCTCGAAGTCGCCCGAGCGCCGCCAGGTCATGGCGGCGTACGGCGCCGACCTGGAACTCGTCGACGGCGATATCAGTGACTGTCGCGAGCGCGCGGACGAACTCGACCGACAGGAGGGGTTCGTCCAGATGCGCCAGTTCGAGAACCCCGCCAACCCCGGCGCCCACTACGAGACGACAGCCCCCGAGACCGTCGAACAGGTTGGCGACCGGACCGTCGACGCCCTGGTCGCCGGTGTCGGCACCGGCGGCATCATCACGGGCCTCGGTCGCGGCCTGCGCGAGGCCTTTCCCGATATCGAGGTCGTGGCTGTCGAACCCGAGGAGAACGCGGTCATCTCGGGCGGAGAGCCCGGCAGCGACGACTTTCAGGGGATGGGACCGGGGTTCATCAGCGAGAACCTCGATATGGACCTGCTCGACGGCGCGGAGACGGTCAGCCTGGCAGCGGCCGAGACTGAGTGTCGCCGGCTCGCCCGTGAGGAGGGGATTCTCGTCGGTCAGTCCTCCGGCGCCTCGAATCTCGCCGCGAAACGGGTCGCACAGCGCCTACGCGAGGACGCGACCGTGACCGACCCGCTCGTGGTGACCGTCTACTGGGACTCCGGCGAGCGGTATCTCTCGACGGGGCTGTTCGACTAAGCCTCGAACTCCGCCTCGGTCACCCGGACCCGCAGCGTGTCGTCCACCTCGTAGAGGTCGTACTCCGGGACAGTCTCGCCGGTCCGGGCGACGTACATCGGGTCACGGAGCTCAGGCGGCCCCTCCGCCTGCCCCTCGACGCCGTACACCCGGAGATACCGCCCCGTCCCCTCGGGGTCGACCCTGTCGTCGCGGATAGCCGTCGCCAACCCCCTGGAGAGCCACTCGGTCTCGCTGACCGAGCGGTCCTCGACAAACGCGTCACGGACGAAGCGGACGAGATACCAGTTCAGGTCGTTACACAGCGCCACGGCGGTACCCAGGCTAACTGTCTCGACGGCGACCGTGTTTGCGTAAGGCGCCGCCAGGTCGTAGGTCGCCAGCGCCTCGCGGGCCGTCTCGCGGGACAACAGCTCGTACCGGAGGGTGATATCGGTCGCGCCGAGCAGACAGACCCGCGGCATACTCACTTCACCGCAACGCCGGCCAGCCCAAAGCGGTTTCGCCTGCCGAGACCGGCCGACTGGACGGTTTCTTTAGCTCGGGGGCACAAGACCGGTCCGTGAGTGACACGACAGACGGGGCCGACAGTGACTCCGCGTCCGCCGGCGAGCCTGGCTCGGGTGAGGAACACAGCACCGCCGGGCGTGGGTCTCGGGCTGTCGGCCACGACACCGGTGACACCGCCCAGGACCGCCACGAGCGGGTGACAGCGCACCCGACCCCGGGGCCGGGTAACTCGCTGCGGGCCTGGTACCGTCACCGAAACCCGCTCCGGGTGGCGGTCAACTATATCGTCATCCTGGTCTGTCGGATCTCCCCGAGTCTGTTGCTCAAGCGGTGGCTGTTGCGCCGGCTCGGCGTCACCGTCGGCGAGCGGGTCGCCTGGGGGCTTGAGTCGACCCCAGACGTATTCTGGCCGGACCTGGTCACTGTCGAGGACGACGCCGTTATCGGCTACGACGTGACGCTGCTCTGTCACGAGTTCCTCGTCGATGAGTACCGGACTGGGGCGGTGGTCGTCGGCGAGGGTGCGATGGTGGGCGCGGGCGCCATCGTCCTCCCGGGTGTGCGGGTCGGGAAGGGGGGGCGCGTGGCGGCGAACTCGCTCGTCACCGAGGATGTCCCACCGGGGGCGACCGTCGCCGGTGTTCCAGCCGAGGTAGTGAGCCACGCGGACGAGGGCGGGGGGACTGACGACGGGCAAACCGCCTGACCGGCTGCTGACCGAGGTAGTCAGGCTTATTTTTTTGCCCCCCGTCCCGTTCGCGTATGGACTACGACGAGATGCTCGAGCGCGGCATCGAGGAGACGCCGGATATCGAGGGTAGCAGCGACCGCTTTGAGGTGCCGGACGCGGAGGTGCGACAGGAGGGTAACCTCACCGTCTTCGAGAACTTCCGGACAGTCTGTCAGGACTTCGCCCGCGAACCCGAACACGTCTTCAAGTCCCTCCAGGACGAACTCGGAACGAGCGGGCATATCGACGAGAGCGAGCGGGCACGGCTCACCGGCGAGTTCGACCGGCGTCGGATTCAGGCGGCCACCGAGTCCTACGCCGAGGAGTACGTCCGCTGCTCGGAGTGTGGGCTGCCGGATACCCGGCTCGACCGCGAGCAGGGGGCGGTCATCCTGCGGTGTGAGGCCTGTGGCGCCCGGTCGCCGACCGGCGGCTGACCGGCCGACGGCTCACCGGAGTTCCTGCAGGGTCTGTAACTCGTGTTCCGTCCGCAGAAACTCCGCGAGCGGACGGCGCTCCGCACAGTCGGGGCAGTCAAAGCCGTCCTCGGCGGGCGGGAGACTGGACGGGTCTGACTCCCACTCCTTTCGACACGCCGGGCAGAGCAACCGAACGTAGGCTTCCTCCATGCGTATCACTCACAGGCGGGAATCGCAGAAAAGGGTTGTGCCCGAGTACCACGGCCCGGCACGCTCGCCCGGAGAGGACTCCGTCAGGCCGGGACGCCGCTCTCGGCGTCTAGTAGCTCCTTGTACCGGTTGCGGATGGTGACCTCGGAGATGTCGGCGACCTCGGAGACCTCGCTCTGGGTGACCTTCTCGTTGGTGAGCAGTGAGGCGGCGTAGACCGCGGCGGCGGCGAGGCCGACGGGGGACTTGCCGCTGATTACGCCCTGTTCCTTTGCGGCGTCGAGGAGTTGCCGGGCGCGACGCTCGGACTCCTCGGAGAGGTCGAGGTCCGAGGCAAACCGTGGCACGTAGCTCTTCGGGTCGGCTGGTTTGATCTCCAGGTTCAGTTCCCGGATGATGTACCGGTAGGTCCGGGTCAGTTCCATC
>CAZQZE010000159.1:0-5897 GCA_964597715.1 uncultured Halobacteriales archaeon | reverse complement strand
GCCGACGCGGACGTGCTCGTGGTCTCGGACCCCGTCGGCCACGGCTCGGACCGCGGCCCACACAACTGCGGGGAGTGTGACGACCGCGTCCAGCGCGCGGTCAAGGAGTTCAACCTCCGGCAGGACCCCTCGGTCTTCGAGCAGGTCTCGTGTGCCTGCGAGCGTACCTGGGAGGCGGTGCGCGAGCGCGAGCGCAGTTACTCGATGCCGCTGGCGCGGTGACGACCCCGCCGGCACCCGCCGTCCTGCTGCTTGCTGTCACTTTCACTTTCACTCCGGCTGGCCCGGATATTAGTGCCTTAGCGTATTAGGGTACGATAGGGCCAGGAGCCCTCGGGCGAACGCCCGACTGTCACACCTCCATGGCCTATTTCCCTTTGCACCCTCGTGAGCGGCGGTGCTTGGAGACGCCCGAGCCACCGGCCGAGTCTGCCGGTCACCACGCGGTCGGAGTTGAAGACACACCGTGAGCCCGGTAGCCGCCAGCGCGAAGACCGCCTCGTAGGCGACCCCCAGCAGGACGAGCCCGCTGTCCCCGGACAGCAGGTGTTTCGGGGCCATCACCGGGTGGTAAAGGGGATGGCAAAGAGCAGCCCCTGTACCGGGGGTGAGAGGGTCGTGAAGTCGGTGGACACGGTGACAAAGGCCGGCGCGATAGCGAGGGCCGACGGGCCCGAATGTCTCGCCGGGCGCCACCTCGAAGGTGACCTCACGGGGCGTCTGGGCCTCCCGGTAGGACGTCCGGAGTGACTGGACAGAGGGGACCGGCTCGGTCGTGCTCGTCCGACCAGTCGGTCCCGGGCAGGGTATAACCGGTCACAGGGTTGCCGAGCCTGCAGATCCGCCCCTACCGGGGCTGTCGGAGAAGGGTGAGCCCGTCAGTCGGCAAACGCCGAGAGCACGCCCCGGCCGTCGGTGGCGCCGATATCGGCGAGTGTGACCCGTTCGGGGTGGGGCATCATCACCGCGACGGTCTCCCGGTCGCCGGTGAGGCCCGCAACCGCGCCCTTCGAGCCGTTTGGGTTGGCGCCGTCGGTCACTGTGCCGGACTCGTCACAGTACCGGAACAGGACCCGGTCGTCGCCCTCGAGGGCGGCCAGCCGGTCGTCGTCGACCTCGAACCGGCCCTCGCCGTGGGCGACCGGGAGTTCGAGCACCTCACCGGCATCGTAGGCGCGGGTCCAGGGCGTGTCGGCGTTTTCCACCCGGACGTGAACGCGCTCGCACTGGAAGCGGGCGCTCTCGTTTGTGGTGAAGACACCGGGCGTGAAGCCGGCCTCACAGCCGACCTGGGCGCCGTTACAGACGCCAAGCACCGGCACCCCCGACTCGGCGGCCGCCCGGACCTCCGCCATGACCGGCGAACGGGCCGCCATCGCCCCCGCCCGGAGGTAGTCGCCGTAGGAGAACCCGCCGGGGAGTACCACACCGTCGGTGTCGTCGGGGAGGCCGTCCTCGTGCCAGACCAGGTCGGCGTCGACACCCAGCGACCCGAGCGCCCGGACCGTGTCGCGGTCACAGTTCGAGCCGCCGAACTGGACGACGGCGACGGTCACGCGAGCCACCTCGCCCCGGAACCGGGCGTCGGCGTGGCTGTGGCCGTCATATGTCGTGTTCGGCGACCGCGACCTCGTAGTCGTGAATCGTCGGGTTCGCGAGGAGCTGTTCGGTCATCTCCGTGACCCGCTGTTCCGCGCTGGAGCGGTCCGCGGCGTCGAGGTCGACCTCGAACTGGTCGGCCGAGCGAAGGTCCTCGAGGTCGAACCCGAGTCGCTCCAGCGAGCGCTGGGTGGTCTCGGCCTCGGGGTCGAGCACCCCCCGCTTGAGCCGGACGGTGACGGTGGCGGTGTAGGCGGTCATCGGTTGATACCCGGCCGGCCCGGTCGAAAACGCTTGCGGTTCCCCGGCCCGGTCGCGGTGACACCCGGTCGGAGCGGGTCGCGAGCGCGCGTCAGACGCCGACTCACCGGGTCAGGACAGTCCGGTGAGACGAGCCGACAGAGAGGGTCCCGCTCCCAGCCCGCGAGCCCGGAAACGAACGTTTTTGTCCGGCGACGGTCAGCGATCCGACAACGATGACTGACATGGGGTGGCGACCGTGACGAGCGAGTTCACCGAGATCACCGTCGTCGGCGAGGACGACACGGGACTCATCGCCGAGGTGACGACGCTGCTGTTCGAGCGCTCGGTCAACATCGAGGACCTCGACCAGGCCGTCCGGGAGGGGGTCTTCCGGATGACGATGCACGTCGACACGGGCGAGATGGTCTGCACGCAGGCAACGCTCAGGGAGGACCTGGCGGCGTTGGGCGACGAACTCGGTGTCGACGTACAGGTCCGCTTTCCGGCCGACCGCGAGACCAGCCGGCTGGCTGTCCTCGTCACGAAGGAGTCACACTGCCTGGAGGCGGTCTTCGAGGCGTGGGCCTCCGGCGACCTGGACGCCGAGGTCAGCGTCGTCATCGGGAACCACCCCGACCTCCGGCCGCTGGCCGAGACGTACGAGGTCCCGTTCCACGATATCGGCGACGAGAAGGGGACCCCCGACGAGGCGGAGTTGCTCGACCTGCTCGCCGAGTACGAGGTCGACCTGGTCGTCCTGGCCCGGTACATGCGCATCCTCAGCCCGGACGTTGTCTTCCGGTACGAGAGCCGGATCATCAACGTCCACCCCTCCCTGCTCCCCTCCTTCCCCGGCGCGGAGGCCTACCTCCAGGCCCTGGAGGAGGGTGTCCGGGTCGCCGGTGTCACCGCCCACTACGTGACGACGGATCTCGACCAGGGGCCGATCATCGCCCAGCGGGTGTTCAATGTCCCGCAGGACCCCGAGGTCGACGCCGAGGACCTCCGGCGGACCGGCCAGCCCCTGGAGGCCGATGCCCTGCTGGAGGCCATCGACCTCCACCTCAGCGACGAGGTGACGGTCCACCGCGGGCGCACCCGACTTCGCAACCCCGAGGAGAGCAACGCCCAACTGGGCGCGCCCGATGAGCTCGACGACCTGATCCCCGACCGCCCTGTCGACGGGCTGGGCGAACTCGTGGCCGAACAGGACGGGGAGGTCGAGGCCGACGACTGACCAGTATAAAGGCCGCGTTCCCGACCGTTACAACCCCCGGACAGCCCGGACCGCCTCGTCCATCTCGGGCGCGTCGAAGGCCTCCTGTCCGATGTAGGCGTTCGCCCCGGCACAGTACAGGTCGCTGGCGACCCCGATGACGCTGCTCGCCAGCGGGTCGGGCTCGCGGCCACACAGCCCCTTCCAGTCGGCAAGTCCACGCTCGTCGGCCTCGCGTTTGGCCTCGTCGACCGCTTCGACCCACCCCGGTTGTGTCCGCCTGTGATACTGGCGGAGCACCTCCTTTGAGACCTGCTGGCCGTCGTAGGCAAACCGGTTCTCGTCGAAGGTGCCGACGACGTCCGCCACCAGCAGGTCGCCGTCGTGGTAGACACACTCGATTTTCCCGTCCTGGTGGACGAAGCCGGCTTCGGCCGCCCGTTCGGTGAGGACGCGGTTGACCTCGCGGGCCAGTGCCTCCAGTTCCGCGAGGTCCGCGGCGCCCGCGACCCGGTTGGCCGCCGCGTGGTCGAGATACCGGTCCTGCTCCTCGTATTTCGTGGAGAACTCCACGACGGCCTCGGGCAGGTCCACCGTCTCCTCGGGCCAGGAGCCGTGGTCGAGGTCGTGGTCCCCCGGGTCCGTCCGGGAGCGAAGCGACGACCCGACACCCACCCGGTTCCGGAAGACGAGTTCCAGAGGAACGACGTAGTTCGACCCCGCGGCGTCGTGGTAGGCGTCGTAGTCGTACCCTGTGCGCTCCTCGAAGGGGAGGTCCGGCACCTGCGCCAGGTCGATTGCCATCGCCCGTGGCGTGGTCCCACGGTCCAGCGCCGTGTCGATATCGACGGTCGCCCTGTCGTCACCGTCGCCGGCGACGACCCCCCGGTAGTGGGTCGGGACACCCGCCGCCTCCAGCAACTCGAAGTTGAACGCACCCATCGTACACAGCGAGGCGCCCTTCCCGGGGACCTCGTCGGGCATCTTCCCCCAGTCGAAGACGCTGTAGTCGTCGGTGAACTGAAAGCTCCCGCGGCCGAGGGCGTCCGCGCCGGCGGGCTCCTCGACCCGAACGCGCTTCACGCTGGTCATACCCACAGGTCGCCCGTCCGGGAAAGAAACGTTCCGGTCTCAGCCGTCGACACGGCCGCGAGCGGGCCGGGCACGGCTCACGGCTCGAAGAACGCGAGCAGCCGGTCGGTCACCGCCCGCGCCGACTCGACGTGGGCGAGGTGACGACCCTCGACAGGGAGAAACTCCCCACGGGGCAGCCCGTCCGCGAGCGCCCGGCTGTCCGCCTCGGAGACGACCGGGTCGTCGACACCCCGGAGGACCAGCGCCGGCACCGTCACCTCGTACAGCGGGACACCCCCAAAGCCCAGCCACGCCGCGGCCTGTGCCTCGAAGCCCTCGCGGTCGGCGTCGTCGTCGGCCCGCCACGCACAGACCCGGTCGACGACCCCGGGGTTCGACTCCCGGAACGCCGGCGAGAGCGCCCCGTCCAGTGACCCACGGCAGGCGCCTGTCTCACCGGGCGGGGCATGCAGGGCGCGGAGCCCCGCCCCGTCGACGGCCCCGCCGGTCGGCCCGGTCCCGAACAGGGCCAGCGAGCGGGCCCGGTCGTGCTCGTGGGCGTAGGCGAGCGCGACGACCCCGCCGAGTCCGGCACCGACGAGACTGGCGGCGTCGACGCCCGCGTCGGCGAGTATCGCCTCCAGGTCCGCCGCGAGCGTCGTCACGTCGTAGGGGCCAGCCGGGGTGTCCGACCGCCCGGTCCCGCGGTGGTCGTAGACGACGGTCTCGTGGGGGCCCGCAAGCCGGTCCTGAAACCCCCACTGCCAGGCGCCGTAGCCGGCGTCACCGACGAAGGCGACGGGGTTGCGGTCGCCCTGGCCCGCGCCACGCGTCTCGTAGTGCAGCCCGACACCGTCACGAACGGTCCGCGGCATTCAGGCGTTTAGCTTCTGTTTGAGGATGTCAGGGGCGTCCTCGAGTGCCGCGGCCAGCGCGTCGACGTCGGGGCCGCCACCCTGTGCAAAGTCCGGCGGCCCACCGCCGCCGCCGCCGACACGGGCGGCGAGTTCACCAACCACCTCGCCGGCGTCGACGCCGACACCGTCGGGGACCGCGACGACGAACTGTGCGCCGTCGACCCCGGAGCCAAGCACCGCAACCGTCCCCTCCGCGACGATGGCGTTGGCGGTCGCCCGGAGTTCGTCCATGTCGCCGTCGAGCCGCTGAACGACGGCGGTCGCGTCACCGAGTGACACCTCCTCGCCGGCACCGCCGCCGCCGGCGCGGGCGTCCGCGAGGTCCTGTTTCAGTTCCTCGATACGCTTGCCCCGCGCCTTCCACTCCTCGAAGAAGCGACGGGCAGTCTCGGGCACCTCCTCCGGGCTGACATCGAGTATCTCGGCGGTCTCGGCGAGGGTGTTCTCCGTCTCCTGGGTGGCCCCGACCGCGGCCTCGCCGGCCGCGTATGTCAGCCGGACCACACCGTCCTGCACCCGCTCGGTGCCGCGTAGCTTTATAACCCCGATGTCGCCGGTCCGGGAGACGTGGGTGCCGCCACAGGCCTGGGTGTCGGCGTCGACGGAGATGAGCCGGACGTCCTCGCCGGCGGGGATCCCGCCCTGGTAGATGTCGAAGCCGTACTGTTCCTCCGCCTCGTTGCGCTCGAGCCACTCCTGGGTGACCGACGTGTTCTCGCGGACCACCTCGTTTGCCACCCGCTCGATTGCCTCGACCTCCTCGCGGGAGACCGACCGGTAGTGTTCGACGTCCAGCCGGGCGCTGTCGGTGTGTTTCTGCGCGCCGGCCTGGCGGATGTGCTCGCCCA
>CAZQZE010000158.1:0-5920 GCA_964597715.1 uncultured Halobacteriales archaeon | reverse complement strand
CGACCGACACCCCGACGCCCACCGAGACCGCGAGAAGCGACGTCGCACAGACCGTCGCGGTCGGCCCGGAGTTCCAGCTCAGGTTCGCCCCCGAGGAGTTCGAGGTTACGGCGGGGGGGACCGTCCGGTGGGTCTGGGAGGCCGGTGGCCACAACGTGGTCGCGGCCACGACCCCGGATGGCAGTGACTGGCCGGGGACACCCGACGCCCCTGACCAGGTCTTCAGCGAGGGGTACACCTACGAGCACACCTTCGAGACGCCGGGGGCCTACGAGTACTACTGCAGCCCACACCGCACCAGCGGTATGGGCGGTTCGTTCACCGTCGTCGAGGGGTGACCGGGCATACGCTGGGAGGCGCGTCGCGCGGAAGACGAACCGCTTAAATGGCGAGCGGGGCTGAATACAGGTACTTCTGGAGCCGAGGATGTCCGACCACGACCGCGCCGACACGGGAGAGACGGCCGACGCCGGCCAGCAGACGCTACGGACGCCCATCGTCGCGGTCCTGGGCCACGTCGACCACGGCAAGACGAGCCTGCTGGACAAGATCCGCGGCTCCGCGGTCAGCGAGGGTGAGGCCGGCGCGATCACCCAGCACATCGGTGCGACCGCCGTTCCCCTCGACGTGATCTCCGAGATTGCGGGCGACCTGGTCGACCCGACGGACTTCGACCTGCCGGGGTTGCTCTTTATCGACACGCCCGGCCACCACGCCTTCTCGACGTTACGCGCCCGTGGCGGCGCACTCGCCGACATCGCCATCCTCGTCGTCGACGTTAACGACGGCTTCCAGCCCCAGACCCACGAGGCCGTCGACATCCTGAAACGGACCCAGACACCCTTTGTTGTCGCGGCCAACAAGGTCGATACCGTCCCGGGGTGGCGCCCCGAGACCGACCGCCCCTCGAAGGTCGCCATCGACGCCCAGTCCGACCGGGTGGAGGGCGACCTCAACGAGGCGCTGTACGAGATCATCGGCCAGCTCTCGGACGCCGACTTCTCGGCGGATATGTACTGGCGCGTGCAGGACTTCCAGGCCAACGTCGGTGTCGTTCCGGTCTCCGCGGAGACCGGCGAGGGTGTCCCCGACCTGCTGACGGTGTTGATGGGGCTGTCCCAGCGGTATATGAAAGCGGAGATGGCTATCGATGCGACCGGCCCCGGCGCGGGCACGGTACTCGAGGTGACCGACACCCAGGGGTTCGGGGCGACCGTCGACGTCGTGGTCTACGACGGGACGGTCCGCGCCGACGATACGATTGTCGTCGGGGGGACCGGCGAAACGATTGTCACCGACGTGCGCGCGCTGCTCCAGCCAAAACCGCTCGCGGAGATCCGCACCGAGGAGGCCTTTGAACAGGTCGATGAGGTTGTTGCCGCCGACGGGATCAAGGTCGCCGCGCCGGACCTCGACAGTGCGACCGCCGGCGCGCCGGTCCGCGTGGTCCGGGACCGTCCGGTCGAGGATGTCATCGCGGCGGTCGAGGCCGAACTCGCCGAGGTCGAGGTCTCGACCGCAGACGAGGGGATCACTGTAAAGGCGGACACCCTCGGCAGCCTCGAAGCAATCGCCGGCACGCTCGAGGAGGCGGAGATCCCTGTCATGCAGGCCGAGGTGGGCGACGTTGCCCCTCGTGACGTCCGGATGGCCGGAACCGCCGGCGAGCCCGACCACCGCGCCATCCTCGGGTTCAACGTCGACGTACTCGAGGACGCCCGCACGCTGGCCGAGCAGGAGGAGGTCGAACTGTTCGAGCACGACGTCATCTACCGGCTGGTCGAGGACTACGAGGACCACGTCGAGGCCATCGAACAGGCCCAACAACAGCAGGTGCTCGAGAACATCACCCGGCCGGCCCGGTTTCAGGTCCTCGAGGACCACACCTTCCGGCAGTCCGACCCCGCCGTGGTCGGTGTCGAGGCCCGTGGTGGGCTGTTGCGGCGCAACGTCACCGTGGTGAAGTGGGAGGGGAACGAGCCCGAGCGTGTCGGCTCGCTCAAATCGATCCAGGATGGTGGCGAGGATGTCGAGGAACTCCGGCCGGGCGAGCGCGCCGCGGTCTCCATCGACGGCCCGACTGTCGGCCGTGGCATCGAGGAGGGTGACGAACTCTGGGTCGAGGTCCCCGAGAAACACGCGAAAATACTGGAGCAGGAACTCGCCGAGGACATCTCCGCCGACGAGCGCGAGGCGCTCTCGATGTACCTCGACAAACACCGCAACCGCGACCCCTTCTGGGGGAAGTAGCCCACTCTACCCGCCTCTCTCCACCTTTTCTGACGGTCTGTGCCGGCCACGGTAATAATATTTAATTACCCGGCGGCTGACCTGCCGCCTGTGTCACGGCTCTCCCGGTACGACCTGCTGCTCGCGGCCATCGCGCTCCCGATGACGGTGGCGGGGGCCGTCGGTGCGTTTACGTCACTGGCGATGTCGACGACGCTGGCGGCGGCGAGTCTGCCGGCCGGCGGGACCGTCGGCTACGCGCTGTTTGTCGCGACACCGGGTGAGCCGGAGGACTGAGGCTACTTTGCGGTCGGGGTCGGGTCGTCGGGCATCGCCCGCTTGACCTGCAGAGCGGCGCTGGCGGCGAGCCCGCGGGCGAGTTCGTCACGGTCGGTGTCGACGACGCCGCTGTCTTCGAGTTCGTAGTCGGCGCTGACAACCGAGCCGACCGGCGGGCGGACCGCGACGGTCGCCCGCGGCCCCTCGGCACCCTGTCGCAGCTCCGAGCCGACGACAAATTCTCCGGGGAGAAGGTTACGGGTCAGGGCGGCGACGCTGGCAAGGTCCTGCCGGACAGTCCGGCGCTGACTTGCCGTCAGCTCGACCGTCGAGTCGTCTCCGAGCGGCGAGTTTCCGTACATTTGAGGCTTTGATATATAGTTGCCGTGGGCACAAAAGTCCGCCGGCTGCGTCAGCCCGTCAACCCGGATACTGTCGGCGGGGTCCCCACCCCCGCTACAGTAGTGGCTGACTCTCGCCGTAGACCGCACAGACGACCACGCAGGTGTGGCGGTCGGGCGCGGGGGCGGCGGCTCGCACGACGAGTTCGTTATCGACCGGCTCCCACTCCCGCAGCGCACAGCCTCGCTGGAGTCCGTCCGCGACGGTCTCCCGGACGTGCTCGGGGTCACGGCCGTCGGCCTCGTAGAAGACCCCGGGGCCGTCGGCGCTGCGGGCCCAGCCGACCGCCGCCACCACGGGCGCACGCTCGTCGGGGTCGTCGGCCGGTGACCCGCGGTCGCCGCTCTCTGCCCCGCCGGTCGGGGCGACACCTGCCCGCGCCTGGACGACCGTCAGTCCCTCGCCGACCGGGCCCAGGGCAGGGGCGGTCCCGACAGTCTCCACCGCCGGGTCGGCCGGCACCACCGAGGAGACGGTGACGAGGTTGTAGTCGTGGACCCCCGCCTCCGCGAGGGCGGCGTCGTAGGCCGCGGTTTCGGTCGGGCCGGTCCCCGACCCCCAGACGACGCGGATAAGACTCATACACATGATACGGTATCGAGCTCATAAGCCGTTTCGTCTCCCGGCTCCCGTCGCCGCGACGGGGGCGTGTCTCCGGCGGACAACCATCCGTCACGTACTTGCCCGGCTGGCGCATACCGCGGATAGATGGAGTACCTGGAGCTGCGTCGTGAGCGCGTCGAGGAGCGCTTGGCGGAGGTCGTCGAAGCCGTCGAACCGACGGAACTCCAGGAACAGCTCCGACACGTCGCACTCTCGGGCGGCAAGCGCGTCCGCCCGATGGTCACCCTGCTGGTCTGTGAGGCACTCGACGGCGACGAGGGGACGGCACTCGACTACGCCGTCGGCGTCGAACTCGTCCACAACGCCTCGCTGGTGGTCGACGACGTCATCGACGACTCCGACATCCGGCGAGGCACCCCTGCGGCCTGGGCCCAGTTCGGCTACGGCCCGGCTATCGTCGGCTCCGACGGCATGCTCGGGGAGGCGTTCGAACTGTTCTCGACGGACGAGCGCGCGATGCAGGCGGTCGCGGAGTCGATGGTCAACCTCGGCGAGGGTGAGGCCAGCGAACTCGTCGACCGCCCGACCGGCGAGCGCGAGTATATGCAACTTGCCCGCCGAAAGACCGGGGCGCTCTTTCGCGCGGCCGCCGAATTAGGCGCCATCGCCGCCGACGCCGACGCTTATACTGTGGAGGCCGTCGGCCAGTACGCCGAGCGGGTCGGGGTCGCCTTCCAGATGCGTGACGACGTGCTCGACGCCACCGCCGACGCCGACCAGTTGGGCAAACCCACGGGACACGATGCGACGATGGAGCGCCCCTCGCTGGTGGAGGTAACCGACCTCACCCCCGAGGAGGCAACCGACCGCGCCCGCGAGGAGAGTGAGGCGGCCCTCGCCGCGCTGGACTCCGTGGATATGCCCGACTCGCAGGCCCGGACCTACCTGCGGGACCTGGCGGAGTTTGTCGTCGTCCGCGAGCGGTAGCCGAACGCAGTCCTTATTCCCCTGCTTGCGAAACTGAGGGTATGCGTGTCATCGGGATCGTCGGCCTCCCCGGCAGCGGCAAGAGCGAGGCCGCGGCCGTCGCCGAGCGCGAGGGGGTCCCTGTCGTGACCATGGGCGATGTCATCCGCGCGGAGTGCCGCGACCGCGGGCTCGACCCCGCGGTACACCACGGCGAGGTTGCCCGGAAACTCCGGGCCGAGAACGGCCCCGAGGCGGTCGCCGAACGGTCGCTACCGGTCATCGAGGACCGCCTGGACGCGGCCGAGACTGTGGTTGTCGACGGTATCCGCTCCGGGACGGAGGTAGACCGGTTTCAGGCAGCCTTCGGCGATGGCTTCCGGCTCGTCTGTGTCGAAGCCCCCTTCCAGACCCGTGCCGAACGCCTGGACCTGCGGGGCCGGGACGCCGTCTCCGGCGAGGACGGCGAGTCACTCGAGGACCGGGACCGCCGCGAACGCGAGTTCGGGATGGACGAGGCGATCGAACGGGCCGACCTGACAATCGAGAACACGGGGACACTCGCCGTGTTCCGCGAGCGGGTCCGGGAGCTGCTGGAGGGGTCGTCGTGATCTACCGTGTCGAGGCCGAGGTCACGGCCCCGGTCCACGACACGGAGGTGACCGACCGGGTCGCAGACGCTATCACCGGCCTCTTTCCGGCCGCCGAACCCGAACTCCGCCACGGCGAACTGGCCGCGACGGTGCACGACCTGGAGCACCTCTCGGAGCTACTCCATCGACAGGAGATCCTCGACACGGCCCGTGGCACCTTCCTCTCGAACCAGCAGAACAACACCTTTTCCTTCAAGCTGAAAAAGCAGGCTGCCTTCGAGGGTATCGTCAACTTCGTTGTCGAGCCCGGCGAGCTCGGTGCCATCGCCGTCCGGGTCGCCGTCGAGGAGCCGGACGTCGAGTCCTACGTCGACCACGTCGCACCTCCCACAGAGGACGGCGAGCCGGTCGATATCTCCGGGTGACCTCGCCCCGGTAACTGTTGTCCCCTGTTGCTGTGTGAGCAGCGAGTGTCAGTCGGCGCCCGCTGACCCGCTGGGCGCGGACACCGCAGGCCTACACCAGCACAGCCACGACCACGAACAGGACCACCACGCCGAGCACGTCACAGACGTTCGTGACGACGGGGATGACGACGTCGTCGGGGTCCAGTTCTAGCCGGTAGGCGACGTACGTGGTGACGCCCGTCACCAGCACCGCGAGCAGTGACAGCAGGAACCCACTCGTGACCGCAACGGCGAGTACTGTTCCCGGCCCCAGCCGTGCCCCCGTGGTCAGCGTTGCCAGCCCCCAGGCCCCGAGACCGACCACCGGGAACACGGTCAGCGCCAGCGCAACCGTGGCGACGGCGTTGCCAGCCAGCGTCTCGTCGCCGGGCTCGAACTCGACGGTCCCGAGGTGGACCGCCGTCGAGAGCCGCGCGGCGA
>CAZQZE010000157.1:0-6040 GCA_964597715.1 uncultured Halobacteriales archaeon | reverse complement strand
TCGAGGACCCCGACGAGACCGCCGAACTCGCCCGGAGCGTCGACTCCACCGAGGGGGTCTACTTCGTGCCCGCCTTTGCCGGGCTCGGCGCGCCCCACTGGGACGGCCGCGCCCGGGGGACGATGGTCGGACTGACCCGTGGCACCCGCCGCGAGCACATCGTCCGGGCCGCGCTCGAGGCGATTGCCTTTCGGACCCGGGACGTGACCGCGGCCATGGAGGCCGACGCCGGCATCGAATTGAACGGGCTCCGGGTGGACGGTGGCGCGGTCAAGAACAACTTTCTCTGTCAGCTCCAGGCCGACGTGCTCGACACGCCGCTCGCCCGACCGGTCGTCGACGAGACGACCGCGCTCGGCGCCGCCTACGCCGCCGGCTTGGCCGTGGGGTACTGGGAGAGTACCGGGGAGCTCCGGGCGAACTGGCAGGTCGACGCCGAGTTCGACCCCGACGGCGAGCCCTGGGACGCCCGCTACGAGCGCTGGCAGGCGGCCGTCGAGCGGTCGCGGGACTGGGCCGAGGACGAGGCCTGACACACACCCCGCACACCCCTCCCTTTCAAGACGATTGATAGCGTACCCCACGTCACACATGTACGACCCGGTGGCAGACTCGGAGCAGACGGACCGAAACCCGATCGCCTCGCGGCTAGAGACGGTCGAGGGGGCACGGATCGGCCTGTTCGACAACGGCAAACCGGCGGCGGCGCCGCTACTCGACGTCGTCGAGGAACGGCTCGCGGAGGCGTACCCGGGCGTGACCGTCGACCGCTACGCCGTTGCCCACCTCAACCGCATCAAAAACGAGGAGGAGATGGCGGCCATCGAGGCCTGGGCCGAGGACCTCGACGCCTGCATCGGCGCCATCGGTGACTGTGGGTCCTGCACGAAATACCTCGTCTACGGCACCGAGGCCGTCGAGCGCGCGGGCACCCCGGGGGTCGGGCTCATCGACGAGGGCTTTGCGCTGGACTGGGAGACCAACGCCCGCGACTTCGGGCGACGGCTGCGCAACGTCACGCTGCCGGCGGTCGCGGAGGTGCTCGACCGCGACCGGTTCCGCGAGGAGGTCACCGCCGGCGTCCTCGAGGACATCCTCGCGGAGCTGACCCGTGCGCCGACGGCCGAGGAGCGGGCCGTCGAGGAAAGCGAGGCCGACCCGACGGTCGTCGCCGGCGGGGACCGGTAGGCCGATGAGCCGGCAGACGGACATCGAGGAGGTCACCAGCTCCTTTTATCGCGAGGGCAAGACCGACGGGCTCCCGGTCGTGCCGCCGACCGAGGAGCGCGTCGAGCGGATGCTGGAGGGGACCGACCTCCCCCGCGACGAGGTGCTCGGCCGGCTGGGCACCCGGGAGGGTGAACTCACCGTCGAGACACTCGCGGTCAACGGCGTGATGGCCGGCTGTCTGCCGATCCACATGCCGCTGTTGGTCGCCGGCATGCGAGCGCTCTCCGACCCCAAGTCAAACGCCATCCAGGCGTCGGTCAGCACCGGCTCGTGGGCCTACCTGCTCGTCGTCAACGGCCCGATCCGGGAGGCGCTCGAGGTGAACTCCGACACCGCCGCCTTCGGCCCCGGCTTCCGCACCAACCGGACCGTCGGCCGGGCCCTCGGGCTGGCCTACAAGAACACCGCCCGCATCCACCCCGGCGAGAAGGAGATGGCGACGCTCGGCAACCCATTCAAGTTCAGCCTGGTCGCCGGGGAAAACGAGGAGCGCAGCCCCTGGCAGCCGATGCACGCCGACCGGGGCTACGACCCCGACGACAGCACGGTCACCTTCGCCGCCCCAAACAGCTTTCTGCAGTACCAGTTCAAGGCCGGGCCGCGGGGCGACCAGGAGATGGTCGAGAGCCTGATCCGGCACACCCCGCCACAGATGCTCGGGCTCAAGACCGACACGGCGAACGAACGCTACGAGGGTGCCCAACTGGAGGTCTTCTACGCGCTCTGTCCGTACAACGCCGACGAACTGGCCGACTACACCAGGGCCGAGATCAGGGAGTACATCCACGAGAACGCCCGGCGGCCGGCCGAGGACCTGTTCGACGTCGGCCTCGGCGACCTCGGCGGCGAGACCGGCGAGGACGGCCTGCAGCCGCTCTGGGGCCAGCAGTTCGACGACCCCGACCGGATCAACCTGTTTGTCACCGGCGGGAGCGGCCGGTTCAACGCCGCTATCGGCCCGACGCTGGGCGGCCCGACCACCAAACAGGTCGAACTCCCGGACAACTGGGACGCGCTGCTCGACCGGTACGGCGGCGAACTCGACCGCGAGTGGGGGTAGCCGGTGGCCGACGACGCCGACTACGACCTTCTCGTGGTCGGCTCGGGACCCGCCGGCCTGGCCGCCGGTGTCGCCGCCGGCCGCCAGGGGCTCGCGGCGGTGGTCCTCGAGGCCGACGCAGTGGGCGGGGAGCTCGTCAACCGCCACACGGTCGAGGGTCTCCCCGGCCACCCCGAGACCACGGGGCCGGACCTGCGCTCGACGCTCGTCGACCAGCTCGGCGAGGCCGGCGGGCAGGTCCGGCTGACCGCCGTCGAGGGGGTCCGGCGGCTCGACGGCGCGGCCGACCCCGCCGGCTTCGCGGTCGAGACGACCGAGGGGAGCTACCGCGCCCGCACCGTCGTCGTCGCCACGGGCGGCCGTCCGGTCCGGCTGGACGTTCCCGGCGCCGAGGCCTACGACGGCCGCGGGGTCTTCTACTGTGCGGTGTGTGACGGTCCGCTGTACGCCGGCGAGACCGTCGCCGTCGCCGGCGGCGACGACTGGGCGCTGACCGACGCGTGTTACCTGACCGACCACGCCGAGCGCGTCATCGTTCTCACCGAGCGGCCGCGACTGCCCGCCGGCGAGTCGCTGCGCGAGCGGGTCGCCGACCACCCCGCAATCGAGGTGCGGACCGCCACGGAGGTCCGCGGCGTCGGCGGCGAGCAGGTCCTCGAACACCTCGAACTGGTCGACAACGACGGCGAGTACGTCGAACCGGTCGGCGGGCTGTACGTCCAGCAGGGGGTCGAGCCCGCGGCGTCATACCTCCCGGAGTGGGTCCCGCGGTCCGACTGTGGCGCCGTCGCCGTCGACCAGGCGCTGGAGACGGAGGTGTCGGGGCTGTTCGCCGCCGGCGACGTTCGGGAATCCTCCCCGCGGACGGTCGCCGCCGCGCTTGGCGACGGCGTCACCGCCTGCCGGTCGGCGACGCGGTATCTGGGGGAACGAGCGGAGACGGGCTGACGGCCGGGTGGCGCGACCCTTTTGCTCCCTGGCCCCGTGTGCCCGGTGTGCGCGAGTACGGCTTCGAGCTGGCGTTGTGTGCCCACCTCGAACGCGAGACGGGTGGGGTCGTCGCACGCCAGCTCGGAACCGCCGTCCACGGCCGGCGGGTGATGGACGTCGTCCGCGTCGAGCCCGGCCCCGACTTCACAGAGCGGGCGGCGGTCACCGCCGACACGGTCCCGCCGCTCGCCGTCGAGAGCGACCTCGGCCCCGGCCGGGCCCGCGACCCGGCGACGGCCTTCGACTGCCACCCCGAGGCCGCTGAGGAGGCGGTCGAGGCGGGGCTCGAGTGTGGATTCCTCGAACGCGAGCGCCGCGACGGCCGACGGCTCCTGCGCCAGACCGTCCGTTACCCTGACGGGTGGTTCGGCGACCTGCTGGGGGTCGAGAACAAACCCGACCTCCACCGGCCGGGCGCCCTGGAGACACAACTGCTCACGGACGCCCACCTCGCCCTGCTCGACCGGGTAGTGTTGGCGACGGCCTCCCACGTCACCGGCGCCCACCTCAACCGGATCCCCGACGCCGTCGGGGTCTGGGAGTTCGACCCCGCGACCGGCGAGCGAGAGGTCGTGCGGGAACCCGAGCGGCTCCCGACCGCACAGCCGGGCGTCGAGATCATCGACCGGTCGCCGACCCGCACCGAGGTCCGGATTGCGACCGCGGACGCGAAAGCGCGGGCCCGTCGGCGGGTCGCCGAGCGCGCCTACGGGAAGGGGTGGCGGCCCGACCTGCCGGCCTGTGCCCGCGTGGACCCCGACGGCGACGGCCTGCCGTACTGTCCCTGGCACGAGCGGGTCGTCGACCCCGGCCGCGAGTGTGGCCCCGACTGCGGGGGACACGACCCCGCAGACCCACCCGAGGCCGACCACGAGCGGCTCCGGGCCGCCCGGACACCCTGGGAGCCGGACCCTGACGGTCGTCGGCGCCGCCAGTCACGGCTCGACCGCTACAGGTAGCCGGTGTCTCAGAGGCTGTACTGTTCGCCGTCGACCGCGAGCGGGTCCTCGAAGGCCCGGTCGGCGGGGAGGAAGTGTGAGACGTGAACCAGCCGATACCGGTCGGCGTTCAGGTCCGCGGCCAGTCGTTTCGCGCCGTGGATAGTCATGTGCTTTGTTCCGAAGGTGCGGGGAACACCGTCCTCGTCGTGGTCGTCCCCGCCGCGGGGGTGGTGTTCGGTGAACTCGTGGTGGACGATCCCGTCCGCAAACAGCAGGTCGGCGCCCCGGAGTACCTCCCGCGACTCCGCCGGGATGTCGTAGGTGGTGTCACCGGAGAGCGCAACGGTCGCGCCCGTCTCGGGGTCGACGACCCGGAGCCCGAAACAGACCAGCGGGGGGTGGTCGACGGGGACCAGCGTCACCTCCAGCCCGGCCGCCTCGAAGGGCTCGAACGGGGCGGCGTCACGGACAGTCAGGGCGTCGAGATAGTCGTACTGGTCCCGAACGGTGTCGGCGACACTCTCGTCGGTGACAGGGTCGACCGTGTCGGGGGCGTAGGTCGGCAACTCGCGGGTCAGCCGGAAGATGTTGCCCGCTCCGTGGAGGTGGTCGAAGTGGATGTGGGTGACGACGGCGGCGTCGGGGGCCTCGAACCCCTCCCGGAGGAACTGGCTGCGGAAGTCCGGGCTGAGGTCGACGAGCAGCGTCTCGCCCGTCCGCTCGTTACGGATGTGCACGGAAAACCGGGACCGCTCGACACCCAACTCCCGTGCCCGCTCACAGGTATCACAGTCACAGCCGACCGTCGGCGTTCCCGTCGTGTCACCGGCCCCCAGCAACGTGACCTCCATTGACCTACATTTGGGGGTGGGCGGTCAAAAAGCCGTGGTTGCCCTCCGGCCCGGCGTAATTACCACGGGACATATCGGGCCGGCAGAGACACGTCCAGACACCCCGCCCCAGCACCGGAACGCGACCCGGTGTTCGGGCCAGCCTCCCGGCGGACGGCTGTGACCACTCACGTCGGAGGGCCCGCCGGTCAACGTGTGACGAGCGTGGCCGGTGACCGGCCGGCAGGGTCAGTCGTCGTGGGTGTGGTCGTGGCTCCCGCCCCCGCCCTCGATGTCGCCGCCGGCCACGAGCGCGTCGTGGTCGCCCTCGATCATGTCGAGGTTCTTGAGCGTGTCCCGCTCCTCGAACTCGGCGACGGCGTCCTCGAGGTCCTGCTGGGTGAGCGTGGTCCGCTCCTCGGTCAGCGCGTCGAGCACGGCCTCCCGGAGCACCATCCGGAGGTCACTCCCGGTGAGCCCCTCGGTCATCTCCGCAACACCCTCGGGATTGAAGTCGGCGATATCCATGTCGGCGGTCACGACCCGGAGGATGTCCGCGCGCATCCCCCGGTCGGGCTTTGGGAAGTTGACAATCTCGTCGAAGCGGCGCCAGGCCGCGGCGTCGAGCTGGTCGGGGTGGTTTGTCGCGCCGATCAGGAGCACCTCGTCGCTGACCAGGCTCACCTCGTCGATACTCTTGAGCAGGGTGTTCACCGCGCGTTTGATCGCCGCGTGTTCGTCGGAGGCCCGCGTCTTTGCGACAAAGTCGAACTCGTCGATAAAGAGGATACAGGGGGCCAGCCGCTTTGCAACCTCGAAGGTCTTCTCGACGTTTTTTGCGGTCTCGCCGAGATACTGGCTGGTGATCATCGACAGCTTCACCTCGACGACCGGCAGCCCGAGCTTTCCGCCCAGCGCCCGCGCGACACTTGTCTTGCCGGTGCCGGGCGGCCCGACGAACAGCAGCTTCCCGATCTCCCGGAGACCGA
>CAZQZE010000156.1:0-6059 GCA_964597715.1 uncultured Halobacteriales archaeon | reverse complement strand
ACGTTGTCGAAGAAGTGTTTCATCGGCGTGTCGTTGACGCCGTAGACGGGGAACTCGAGGACGTCCTCCCGGTCCATGGCCTCCAGCCGGGTGATCCCGGCGGTGGTCTGCTCACCGCCCGCGAGCACTCCCCGGGCGACCTCGGGGTGGGCGTCGTGGGCCTTGGCGATCAGCTCGCAGCCGTCGTCGAGGACGATGTCGGGCTCACGCTCCAGCAGGGCGTGCTGGGCCTCCTCGAACTCCTCGTCGGTCATCCCCTCGTGAGCAAAGGCCTCGTACCCCTCCTGGGCGTCCAGAAACCGGACCACGTCGCCGTGGGTCGACTGTGGCTCCGAGGGCGCAAAGAGCACCTCGGCGCCGGCGGCCCGTAGCGTCTCGATGAGCACGCCGGTCTTTGTCTCCAGATGCGAGGCTACCGCGACAGTCAGCCCGTCAAAGGGCCGTTCGCGGCCGAACTCCTCGGCAAATGACTGTAACAGCGGCGTGTGGTCCCGCGTCCACACGAGCGGGTCGTCGGTCTCCGGCTCGGTCGCCTGGTCCTCGAGCGCTCCCGATGGCATACCTGAACTCTCGGCCCGAGCGATAAAAGGGCCTGTGCGTTTGCGAGACCCGGCAGGGGGCCTCCGAACACCCCCTCCGGACGGCTCCGGTCGAGGCGGGTTACCCCTCCGGCGCGGCCGCCACGAACAGGAACGTCTCCGGGCGCTCGTCGAGGCGGTCGAGTCTCAGGTCGGCGTCGGCGAGGTGTTCGCGGACCGCCGCCGGGGAGTACCGCTCGGCGACCGGCGGGCCCGACTGCCCCGGCCCGTCCCCGCTCCAGTCCGCGACGACGAGTCGGCCGCCGGGCGCGAGCACGCGGGCGAGTTCGGCGAGTGACTCCGCGGTCGCGAACTCGTGGTAGGTCATCGTCGAGAACGCGGCGTCGACGCTGCCGTCGGCGAAGGGGAGCGTGTCGGCGGCGGCGGTGACCGGGGTGACGGCCGCCGGCACCCCCTTCTCGCTGTAGAAGCCGTGCATGACAGGTTGGACGTCGAGCGCGAACACGCGGCCGGCCGCGGGTGCGATGTCGTCGGTGTAGAAGCCGGTGCCGCTGCCGACGTCGAGGACAGTCTCGGTCCCGTCGAGTGCCAGCGCACCGAGCAACTCCTCGACGGAGACCTGCCGGTACCGCTCGGCCCCCTCGAGTCGGTCCGCCATCGCCGCGTCGAACGTGTGATAGCCCATTACCCGACCGGACGGGCCGGCGAGCAATCAGTCTACCCCCGGCGCGACGACAGTGCGGGTCGCCCGTCAGTCCAGCCCCTCCACGTCGGAGTCGAGCAGGCGGGCGGCAACCCCGTCGACGTCGCCCCCGGAGAGCGCCGACCGGACGAGTAACTGCCCGCCGATAGCCGCGGGGCTCAACACGGTGTCCGCACCGGCACGCCGGAGCTTCTCGACGTTCTCGCGGACGGTCGCGGCGGCGACGATCCGGACCTCCGGGTTGAGTTCGCGGGCGGTCAGGACCGCGAAGGCGTCGTCGGCGTCGTCCTCCGTGGCGGCGATGACCGCCCGGGCGTGCCCGACGCCCGCGTCCCGGAGGGGGTCCTCGTCGCTGGGGTCGCCGGCGACGACCCTGATATCCTGGTCCCGCAGCCGGGCGACCCGGTCGTCGTCGGCTGTGACGACGACGAACGCCGTCTCCGCGAGTGCCTCGATGAGCGGTTCCGTCAACTCGCCGTAGCCGAGCACCAGCACGTGGTCCTCGAGCAGGTCGTACTGTCTGTCAGACATTGTTCCGAGTGCGTGTGAGAGGCGTGCCTCGAGCGCCGGACCGAGCACCGAGCCCAGCGCGACGGCGAAGCCGGCCGTCCCGAGCACGACGACAGAGATGCTGAACAGCCTGGCCTGGGCCGACTGGGCGGTCACGTCGCCGTAGCCGACGGTGCTCGCGGTGACGATAGTGTAGTACAGCGCGTCGAGCGGGCCGGTGACGCCGAGAAACTGGTCGCGCAGGGCGTAGGTCCCCGCCGTCCCGTAGACCAGCGTCCCGACGAGCGCGAGGGTGGCTGCCCGCTGGGCTGTCGAGAGCGCGACCGGCCGCCGGAACCGCCCCCGGTTCAACAGCAGCGTCGGCAGGGACAGCAGCGACAGTGCCACCAGCGGCAGCGAGAAGACACTGGCCTGCACCAGCCCCTGGACCGCCGTGACGGAGACGAGCACCGTCGTCGCGTACCAGGCCGCCCGGTAGCTCTGGCGCAGCCCCCACGCGCCGAGCAACACCAGAAAGCCCGTCAGCGTCCCGGTAAAGCCCGCGGTCTGTCGGACGGTGTCCGGGACAAGCGGTGAGAGCGGCCCGGACACCTGCTGGGTGGCGATGTTGGCGACCCCGGTGGCCAGCGAGAGCAGCGCCACCAGCGTCGTCAGCAGGACTGCTGCGCGGGCCGCGAACAGCGCCCGCCGCGTCGGCGTCGCCATGGCCGTGTCGTCGCCGGCAGCCGGCTAAAGGCTTCGTGTCCCCCGCGGTTGCCCGGGCGTGCCCCGCTTCTCGCCGTCTGTGTCACCCGTCGCTACCGGCTTCCCCGGCGGCGCCCGGTGACCCCTCGGCTTGACCGTCCCCGTCTCCACCCCGGCCCGGCGCGTCGCCGCTCCGGCCAGTGGCGCCATCCGGAAGCGGTGTGACCTCGAAGACGCCGACTGTCCCGCTGACCTCGTAGCCGACCGCCAGCAGCGGGTTCGCGACGGGGCTGTCCGCCGCAGGGACGAACTCGATGCCCTCGGGACTGAAGTCCCCGCCCCGGCCGGGGCTCTCCGGGTCGTCCAGGAGGTCGCCGAAGGTGACCGAGAAGTCGCGGTTGACGACCCCCTGGACGAACCGCGGGCTCGTCGGCGCCGTGAGGTCGTAGACGAGGACCCCCGACCCGCGCTCGATCCCGACAAATCCGAAGGTTCGGCCGCCGACCCGCCCGGTCTCGACGCCCTCGGTCTGGGGGCCGCCGCCGGTCTCGTCGGTGTTGTTGTTCCGGACGGCCTCGGGGTACAGTTCGGCGTAGCGTTCCTCGATTTCGCCGCCGCTCTCGGCGACCAGGTCGAGCCCGTCGTCGGTCGCCTGCCAGACCGCGACGGACCGGGCGCCAAAGGCGTACAACTCCTCGTACCGGCCGTCGTCGTCGACGTCGCCGAGTTCGGTGGTCACGTCGAGGTTGCCGATGTTCTCGGGTGCCTGGAGCTCGTCGACGCTGTCGACGTAGGCGTTCTCGCTCAGGTCGAAGGCCTCGGGGTCAAGGTCGAGATCCTTCACCGGCACCTCCTCGAACTCCCGGGCGTCACCCTCGTTGGCGGTCGCGACGAAGGTCTCGCCGGCGACAGTAAAGACGTCGAGGGCGTCGGGCTGGTACAGCCCCTGGACGGGCCAGTTCTGCAGGCTGACCCCGTCGACGTCGCTGGCGTCGAACTCGTTGCCCGGCAGCGAGAAGTCCTTCGCGCCCAGCCCGACGACGTCGACAATCTCGGCGCCGGGCACGTCGACGACGGCGACGGCGTTGTTCTCCTGGAGGGTGACGTAGGCCGTCTCCGACCCCGGCCCGACGGTCACGAACTCCGGCTCGAAGTCTCTCGAGGGCGTGATGTCGTCGTCCTCGGCGCTCGCCCCGACCACCCGGACACCCTCCTCCCGGAGCGACTCGACCTCGTCGTCGAAGGCCTCGAAGGTCAGCGTCTCGACGGTCGCCGACCCGGCGCCCCCGCTCACGTCGACCACGCTGACCGACCCTCTCGGGTCCGTCCGGCTCCCCGCCGACTCCTCGAAGTCGGGTTCGCCCTCGTCGGCGGTGATGACGTAGTTCCCGTCGGGGGCGATTGTCACCTTGTCGGGCAGGGCACCGACCTCGACGACGTTCAGCAGTTCGAGGTCGGCGGCGTCGTACAGCGCGGCGAAGCCCGTCTCCTGTGGGTCCGTGGCCTCGACCGCGACCGCCGCGAGGTCGCCGACAACGTCGACGCTGTTGGCGCCGCCGCCGTCCACGTCACCCGCGGCATCCAGGGTCGCGGCCTGTGTCGGGTCTGTCGGGTCGCTCACGTCGAGGACCTCTATCTGCCCGGCCCCGGAGTTGACGGTGAACAGCTGTTTGCCGGCGGGGTAGTAGGCCGTTATCTCGGCCCCGCCGTCGAACTCGCCGGTCTCGTACCGGCCGACACGGTCGAGCCGGACGGCGTCGACATCGGTCACGGCCGGCGTGCCGGACTGCATCGCAGCACCGCCAAAGGCCGTCACCGCAGCAGCCCCGCCGAGCGCACTCAACAACTCGCGCCGCGAGAGTGGCAGGTCAGCCATCACGACGGGCTGTGTCCGGGTGCGGTATAACCGCTGGTAAGTGAACAACATACGGCTCTGTACGGTACATCTCGGTACAGACTGTCCGGGAACGCTGTCGACAACCCCCGCGCCGAGGCGTGACTACCGGGTGCAGCGGTGCGCGGCCACGGCGAACGTTCATATCCCAGGACAGAAAAGAGAGGGTGTGCAGTGGAAGCTGTTCGCCACGCTGGCCGAGACCGCCGACAGCGAGGTGACCGTGGCCGCCGAGGGGACGATGAGCTTGCGGGAGGCACTCGACGCGCTGCTGGCCGCGGAGCCGGCGCTAGAGGGCCACCTCCTCGGGGAGTCGGGCGAGCTTCGCGAGCATATCCGCCTCCTTCACGAGGGCGAGGACCCCTTTGCCGCGGGTGAGGGCTGGGAGACAGCCGTCGGTCCGGAGGACGAACTCGCCGCCTTCCCGCCGGTCAGCGGCGGTTAGATGTCGGTCGCAAAGACCAGCCCACCCTGGTCGAGCGAGGCGCGAGCGGCCCCGGCGCTTGCGACGTGCCGCGGGGTTGCGGGCGCACAGACGCGGGCCTCGTCCGCCCCGGCACGGGCGGCGTCCGCGCGGACGGTGTCGAGCAGTGTCCCGCCGGCGCCGGGCTCCCAGGCCGCCGCCGCGTAGTCCGCCACCACACCCTCGCGGTGGTCGGGGTCGCGGGTGCCCAGCCGGACCGCCGTTGCGCGGGTGCGGCGCCCGTCCCCGGGGAGCACGAGCGGCGACGCGGCAGCGACCCGCTCGCGGGTGAGTTCGGTGAACGCCCACGACTCCTCGTCGGCCAGCGCCAGCCCCGAGAGCGCAGTGCGAGCGTCGCTGTGGCTCCAGCAGTGCCACGCCCGCCCGGGGTCGTGGCTGACCTCGACACCGACGCCCCGCTCGGCGGCCGCAAGCCGCAGAAACCGACAGCCGGCGCTGACCTCGAACCCGACGGCCAGGGACTGGCCCATGCCGGCGGAGTTCCAGTCGAAGACGAGGTTGCGGGCGACACGGGCACCCTGTCCATCCAGCCACTCGAGGAGGTACTCGACCAGCGCCGCCCCGTGGCCCGCGCCGCGGTGGTCGGGGTCGACGCGAATACCCTGAAGCCACCCCTCGTCGTCGGCCAGCAGGCTGGCCTGGCAGACCGCCACGACCCGGGTCGACGCCCCGTCCGCCACCTCGACGACCGCGGTGTGCTGGCCGGGGCCGTCGGTCGCGACCCACGTCTCGAAGACGTCGGGAACGTAGTCCTCGGCCTCGCGGTCCGGCCAGGTCCCCTCGGTGAAGCCGGCGACGTCGGCGTGGTCGTCGGCGCGGGCCTGCCGG
Organism: uncultured Halobacteriales archaeon; assembly: GCA_964597715.1. Classification (GTDB taxonomy): domain Archaea; phylum Halobacteriota; class Halobacteria; order Halobacteriales; family Haloarculaceae; genus Salinirussus. The sequence goes on along the minus strand of CAZQZE010000156.1, from coordinate 417 downwards.
ACCGTCGTCATCGCCAGGGGGTCGACCGGTCCTGAATCTCGCCGGCCAGCGAGGCGCCCATCGCGTCGGCGACGGAGTCGGTGTTTGCGAGCACCCACATCAGCTTCACCATCGCCGTCCCCGGGAGGGTGTCCTCGCCCTCGACGACGCCGGCGTCGAGCAGGTCCCGGCCGGTGTCGTAGACCCGGTCACAGACCCGCCCCTCGATACACTGGCTTGTCATCACGACGTGGGTCCCGCCGTCGACGACCGCCTCGACGGTGTCGACCCACGCGGTGTTGACGTGACCGAGCCCCGTCCCCTCGATGACCACGCCGGCGCGGTCGGAGAGGTTCCCGAGCAGTTCGGGGTCCATCCCCGGGGTGAACTTCAGCAGGTCGACCGACTCCTCGAGGTCGGGGTGGAGCGCGAGGTCGG
>CAZQZE010000155.1:0-6069 GCA_964597715.1 uncultured Halobacteriales archaeon | reverse complement strand
TCGTACCCCTCGAAGGTGAGCCGAAAGCCCTCGTACTGGATGGTCTTGCGCTCGACGAGTCCGCGGCGTTCACACCGGTCCAGCCGGTAGTCGACGTCCTCGGCGGTGAGCCGGGAGAACTCCGGCAGCTTCTCGCGGGCGACCCACTCCGAGAAGCGCATCCCCTGCTCGACCCCCGACAGCAGGTGGAAGTCCTCGGGCTCCAGCTCCGCCATCTCGCCCGCGACGTTGTCGACCATACCCGCTGTTTGCGGTCAATTCGGATAAGCACGGTGCGTGACCACACTCATAAAGCGCATGTCGCGATATCGAATTACGGGCGTGTCGCGGACGGCGTCGGTCGCGCATCGCAGTTGATATGTCGCTCAGTGTTCTGGGGTGGCATACGATGGAGCACGTAAGCGTCATTGGCGCCGGAAACATGGGCGGGGCGTTCGTGACCGGGCTGGCCGACGCCGGCCAGCACACCGTGACGGCGGTGGACGCGGACCCGGACGCGCTGGCAGCCGTCGAGTCGGCAGCCGACGAGACGACGACCGACCTCGCGGCGACCCGGGACGCGGACCTGGTGGTGCTGGCGGTCAAGCCGGACGTGGTCGACGCGGTGCTGACCGACCTCGACCTGGGGTCGGAGCAGACGCTGCTCACCTTCGCGGCGGGAGTCGCCCGCGAGTACGTTGCGGCCCGGACCGACGCGACGGTCGTCCGCGTGATGCCCAACCTGGCGGCCGAGACCGGCCACATGGCGGCCGCCGTCTCGGGACCGGTGACCGACGAAATTCGGTCGCTACTCGACGCCGTCGGCGAGTTCGTCGAGGTCGAAGAGTCGCTGATGGACACGGCCACTGCGGTCAACGGCTCCGGGCCGGCGTTCGTGTTCTACCTGGTCGAGGCGATGAAACAGGCGGGTATCGACGGGGGGCTCGGGTCCCAGGAGGCCGAACTGCTCGCGGCCCAGACGTTCCGCGGGGCCGCCGAGACGGTGCTCCGGGACGACCGGTCGGTCGACGAGCTGATCGACGCGGTCTGCTCACCCAACGGGACCACCATCGAGGGGATGGAGATGCTGTGGGACAGCGACGTCCAGACGGAGTTCGCCGCCGCGGTCGACGCTGCGGCCCGGCGGTCACGAGAGCTCGCGGAGGGGTTCGAGGATGAGTGAGGGGACCACAGCCGTCGAGTCGGTACCCGAGTCTGTCGAGACCGCAGCCCGCGAGCGGGCGGCCGCTGCCGGGCGGGTGGTGGTAAAGGCCGGCACAAACTCGCTGACCGACGCGGAGTCACAGCTCGACAGGGTGAAACTCGACAAGCTCGTCACCGACGTGATGGCCCTGCGCGAGCGCGGCATCGAGGTCCTGCTGGTCTCCTCGGGGGCGGTCGGTGCGGGCCGGGGGCGGATCGACGAGCCGACCGACTCGGTGGTCGCCAGTCAGGCGCTGTCGACGGTCGGACAGAGCGACCTGATGGCCGGCTACACCGCCAGCTTCGGCCGGTACGACCAGAAGGTCGCCCAGATGTTGCTGACGGAGGACGACCTGGAGGACCCCGAACGGTTCCAGAACGTCCGCAGAACGGTCGAGACGCTGTTCGAGTGGGGCGTGGTTCCGGTCGTCAACGAGAACGACGCCGTCGCGACCGAGGAGATACAGATCGGCGACAACGACATGCTCTCGGCCTCGGTCGCTATCGGCGTCGACGCCGACCTGCTGGTGATACTCACCGACGTCGGGGGCGTCTACACCAGCAACCCGAAGGCCGACCCGGACGCGGAGCTGATCACCGCTGTCGGCGACAACTACGAGACGGTCCAGCGGGCGATCGGCGGGGGTACCGACGCGGAGTTCGGCGGCATCCAGACGAAGGTCGAGGGGGCCAGAGACGTCAGCCGGAGTGGGATGCCGGCGGTCATCGCCAGCTCCCAGGAGCGACAGGTCTTAGGCCGGGTCGTTGCGTCCGAGCCGGTCGGGACAGTGTTCGTCCCCGAGGAGGGTGAGACCGATGCGTGACCGTGACACCGAGACACAGGTCGAGGCGGCCCAGCAGGCGGCACTCAGGCTCGCAAACGTCGGGGAGGCGGCCCGCAACGAGGCGCTCCGGGCGGTCGCCGACGCGCTCCGGACGAACGAGGCGGCAATCCTCGCCGCCAACGAGGAGGACGTTACGGAGGCCGAGACGCTGCTCGCCGAGGGCGAGTACACGCAGGCGCTGGTCGACCGGCTGAGACTCGACAGCGCGAAACTCGAGGGGGTCGCCGAGATGGTCGAGAGCGTCGCCGACCAGGCCGACCCGCTCGACCGCACGCTCGCCGCCCGCCGGCTGGACGACGGGCTCGAACTCTACAGGGTCTCGGTCCCCATCGGCGTCGTCGGGACCATCTTCGAGTCCCGCCCGGACGCACTGGTCCAGATCGCCGCGCTCGCGCTGAAGTCGGGCAACGCGGTCATCCTCAAGGGTGGCAGCGAGGCCAGCGAGTCCAACCGGGTGCTCTACCGGACGGTCGTGGACGCGGTCGCGGAGGTCGACGCCATCCCGGAGGGGTGGGCACAGCTCGTCGAGGCCCACGAGGCCGTCGACAGGGTGCTGGAGATGGACGACGCCGTCGACCTGGTGATGCCCCGTGGCTCCTCGGAGTTTGTCAGCTACGTCGAGGACAACACCCAGATCCCGGTGCTGGGGCACACCGAGGGGGTCTGTCACGTCTACGTCGACGAGGCCGCCGACCTCGAACTGGCCGGCGACGTGGCCGTCGACGCGAAGGTCCAGTACCCGGCCGTCTGCAACGCCGTCGAGACACTGCTGGTCCACGAGGGCGTCGCCGAGGAGTTCCTCCCCGCGGTCGTCGACCGCTACGAGGCGGCTGAGGTCACCCTGCGGGGGGACACAGCCACCCGCGAGGTCGTCGACATCGACCCCGTCACCGACGAGGACTGGGCGACCGAGTACGGCGACCTCGAACTCGCGGTCGGCGTCGTCGAGGACGTCTACGACGCCATCGACCACGTCAACACCTACGGGTCGAAACACACCGAGGCGGTCCTGACGGAGGACGGCGAGCGCGCCCGGGCCTTCATGCAGGGGGTCGACGCGGCGAGTGTCTTCCACAACGCCTCGACACGGTTCGCCGACGGCTACCGGTACGGGCTGGGTGCCGAGGTCGGCATCTCGACCGGCAAGGTCCACGCCCGCGGCCCGGTCGGGCTGGAGGGGCTGACCACCGACAAGTACTATCTCGAGGGTGACGGGCAGTGTGTGGCGGCCTACGCCGGCGCGGACGCCCGCGAGTTCCTCCACGAGGAGTTCGACGGCGAGTGGGCGCCCGGCCGACGTCACCGGGACCAGTAACCGCCCGGCGGACACGGGTCCGACTCGTCGGCGCGTTGCACACACGGCAGAAGCCACCCGGCGGCCAGCAGCGCCCGGTCTACGGGCCGAACGGGTCGTGGCCCCTGCGTCGGCGGCGTTCGTGCCGTGACGGTGACACAGACACCTGGCGTGTTCAGGTGTAGGAGTCGACGAGCGAGCGGAGGTCGTCCTCGGACTGGACACCGACGACCTCCTCGACCTGTTCGCCGCCGGCAAACAGTACGAGTGTCGGCACACCGCGGACGCCGTACTCGGCGGCGAGGGCCTGGTTGGCGTCGACGTCGACCTTCGCGACGGCGGCGTCGGTCTCGGCTGCGACCGACTCCACGACCGGTTCGAGCATCTGACACGGCCCACACCAGTCGGCGTGAAAGTCCGTGAGCACGACATCGTAGTCGCCGACAGTCGTCTCCAGGTCGGTCTGGCCGTCGATGTGGAGCGGTTCCTCCGGGCTGCCCGTCCCTTCGCTGTTGGTTGCCATCACCGAGGAGTACGGGCTGGTGGCGCATAAGTATTGTGTAAATGGTGTACAATACTGTGGGCACCAGGCCGGGGCCAAACGGGGGAGAGGGGTCGGGTTAGCCCTCGGCGGGCGGGGCGGACCGCTCGTGTCGGTCGTACTTGCGCTCGAACTCCTGGATCAACTGGCCCATCTTCGCGTACCAGTCGTTGAGCAGGCGCTGCATGTCGTCGGCGATCTTCGAGGGGTCGGTGGGCCGGTAGACGTGGTAGTAGCCGCCCTGGTCGTAGTTGACCTGGTCCTTCTGGATGAATCCCGCCTGGAGGAGGCGCTGGATGGCCCGGTAAGCCGTCGAGCGTTCGCGGTCGACCCGGTCGGCAACCTCGTCGACAGTCAGCGGGTTGTCGGCCTGGACCAGCGTCTCGAAACAGTCCCTGTCTAGCTGTTTGAGCCCGTGAAAGCACTCGAGAAGACCCTCACACACCATATCCCGCTGGAGTTGTTCTGACATCGAGTCCGGCATTGCTCGTTCGTACGAGACGAGCGAATAAAAGATTTGTGTGGAAAGCGCACAATCGCACAGCCGGTTGGTTCAGGACACCGCCGGCCGAGCGGGGGCCTGCGGTCGCGCCGACGACACTGTGGGCCCCGAGCCGGCTGCGACGGCTGCCGCTCGGGAGTCCCCGAGAGGGCGATGGTACGGACGCGGGACAGCGTCTAGTTTGCCCGCCCTGTGGACCGGCCGGCGGGTGACAGGACCTACAGCATCGGCGAGAGTGTCACCGCGGCATAGCCCAGCCCAAAGGCGAGGCCAAAGGACCCCGCCCAGGCCCCGACGGTCAGGGAGAGCTTCCGGGCGCTGACCGCGCCGCTCCCGCCGACCGCGGCGCCGCTGCCGATGATCGCCGAGACGACAATCTCGTTGAACGAGACCGGTACACCCAGCACGACGGCGGTCTGTGCGATCAGAAAGGAGGGGACGAGCGCGGCGATCGACCGCCGCGGCCCCAGCGAGGAGTAGTCCTGGGCCAGTGCCTTGATCATCCGTGGGGCGCCGGTCCAGGAGCCGACCAGTATCCCGACACCCCCGCCGGCGAGGACGACCGCCGGGGTGATGGCCCCGACATCGTCCATCAGTGGGAGCAGGGGGCCAACGGCGAGGCCGACCTGGCTCCCGCCCGCCGAGAAGGCCACGAGCGAGCCAAGCGCCAGGAGGACGCGCCTGAGCCCGCCGGTCTCGTCCCGGCTGACATCCCAGTAGACCAGCCCCACGACCGCAAGCGTCACCCCGAACGTGACGGCGAGCGGGAGGAGTTGGCTCTCGGGGGCAAGCAGACGCCGGGTGGCCCCGGCGACCGACCCCGGCGTCCCGTCAGGGCCGAGACCGGCAAAGCCGACGTTTGCAAGGACGGCACCGACCATCCCCGCGAGGAGGGGGATACAGACCCGCTCGGGGGCGTCCTCCCGGGGGAGGACACTGGCGATAGCGTAGGCGAGCCCGCCGCCGACAAACGGGGTCAACACCCAGACAGCCGCGACCTGCTGGTACTTCCCCCAGGCGGGCGTGCCGCCGAGCGCCAGGCCGACACCGACGACGGCGCCGGTGACGGTGAAGGCGGTCGCGATAGGGTAGCCGGTGCGGATCCCGACGGTCATGAGCCCGGCGCCGATGAGCAGGACGGTGATCACGCCCGCCGCAGGGAGTGTGACACCGCCGACGAGCCCGCGGCCGACAGCCTCGGAGACGTTGCCGCCCTGGACGACCGCGCCCAGAAAGCCAAAGACCCCGACGACGAGGGCCGCCCGCATCGTCGAGACGGCGTTGGCACCGACCGCGGGCGCGAAGGGGGTGGCGCCGCTGGAGCCGGCGCCGATCACCCACGACATGAACAGGCTCGCGAGGCCGGCGGTCAGAAACAGGGCCAGGAGGGAGAGTTCCATCGGTGGCGTGTGTCAGTCGGCGCTCGCGGCCGCCGGCTCGGTGTCGGCCGACCGGCTCCGCCAGTAGCCCTGGAGGTAGGCGCCGAGGAACATCCCCGCGAGCGCCCAGAGGATGGTGACGTTGCCGACCCCGAGGCTGGCGTAGGCGGCGCCGGGACAGACCCCCGACAGCCCCCAGCCGGCGCCGAAGATGGCGCCCCCGACCAGCACGTTCCGGTCGAAGGACTTCAGCCGGCGCTCGAAGCTGTCACCGGTCAGCGGTGCGCGGTCGAACAGCCGTGGCGCCAGGAGGAACACCACGCCGG
>CAZQZE010000154.1:0-6127 GCA_964597715.1 uncultured Halobacteriales archaeon | reverse complement strand
TCCAGCGACAGGAGACGATGTTCCGCGACCGTGTCGAGGACGACCCCGACGCCCGATTCCAGCCGGAGGCCGGCCGGTATCACCTCTACGTGAGCTACGCCTGCCCGTGGGCCCACCGGACGCTACTGGTTCGGGCGCTGAAGGGGCTCGAGGACGCCATCTCCGTCGACGTGGTCGACCCCTACCGCGGCGAGGACGGCTGGCAGTTCACCCCCGAGAAGGCGGGGTGTACCCCCGACACCGTCAACGGGAGTGACTACCTCCGGGAGGTCTACCAGGCCGCCGACGGCGGTGTCACCGGCCGCGTGACCGTCCCGGTGCTGTGGGACAAACAGGAGGAGACGATTGTCAACAACGAGTCGGAGGAGATCATCCGGATGCTGGACACCGAGTTCGGCGACATCGCGACCCGGGACGTCGACCTCTACCCCGAGGGCTACCAGGAGGAGGTCGACCGGGTCATCGAGGCAATCTACGAGCCGGTCAACAACGGCGTCTACCGGTGTGGGTTTGCCGACAGCCAGGCGGCATACGACGAGGCCGCCGAGGAGCTGTTCTCGGCGCTCGACCACTGGGATTCGGTGCTCGCGGACCAGCGGTATCTCGCCGGTGACCGGCTGACCGAGGCGGACATCTGCATGTTCACCACGCTGGTCCGCTTCGACGAGGTGTACCACACCCACTTCATGTGCAATCACAGGCTCATCCGGGAGTACGACAACCTCTGGCCGTACCTGCGGGACCTCTACCAGACCCCCGGCGTCGCGGAGACGGTCGACATCGACCACATCACCGAACACTACTACACCACCCACCCCGACGTCAGCCCGAAGCGGATCGTCCCCACCGGGCCGGACCCCGACTTCGAGGCAGCCCACGACCGTGACGAACTGCCGGGCGAGCCGCCGGCGGCGCTGGGCGCGCCGGCCGCGGCCGACTGAGGTCGGCGGGCACAGACTGACGGGTGACTCCGAGGAGTACGGCTGTGAGACCTGCGGGACGACCACCGACCGCGCCGGTCCGCCGAGAGACGATAGGCGGGCTGACCCCCGGTCACTGTGCTGTCCCGACTGCGGGGCTCGACTGAGGCCTGTCCGTCTCGAACAGTAGCGTCCACGGACCCCCGGTTCCCGTGTTCGACCGCGGGACGTTTTTCCGTCGCCGGGCGAAGATGTGATATGAGCGGTGAGCGATACCTCGGCGTCGACTGGAGTTCCGGGTCGTGGTTTGCCGTCGTCTTCGACGCCGAGGGGTTCGACCACGCTGGCGTGTTCGACGAGGTGGGGGCGCTCTGGGAGCGCTACGAGGGGCGAGCCGAGCGGGTGTTCATCGACATGCCGGTCGGGCTGGTCGAGGAGGGCGACCCGGTCCGGGCGTGTGACAGCCAGGCCCGGGCCGTCCTGGGGTCGCGCAGCCGGTCAGTGTTCACGCCGCCGGTCCGCGAGGCCACCCGCAAACGCCGGTATCCCGCCGCAAAGCGGGTCAACGAGCGCAAGGCCGACCGTAGCCTCTCGAAACAGGCGTTCAATATCTCCGACGGCATCGAGACCGTCGACCAGTTGCTCCAGAACGTCCCCGAGGCCCGAGCGGCCTTCCGGGAGTGTCACCCGGAGGTGTGTTTCCGGTCGCTGGCCGGCGAGCCACTCCAGCACTCGAAACGGCGGGCCGGAGGGTACGCCGAGCGAATGCGGGCGCTTGCGGGCTTCGACAGCGAGGCCGCGCCGACGGTCCAGCGCGCCGCCGAGGCCGCCGGCGGGGCGGAGGTGGCCGTCGACGACGTCCTCGACGCGGTCGTGTTGGCGTACACGGCCCGTCCCGGGCCTGGCGACCTGTTTACGTTCCCGCCCGAGCCGCCGACCGACCCCGCCGGTCTCCCGATGGAGATGGTCTACCGCGCCCCGGAGCCGCTGGAGCCGGACGGGGGGTGAGCCCGGTAGAGGGGCCTCTGCGGGTGCCGTTTCGGCCGCCGGTCAGCCCTCCCGCAGTGTGGTCGAGCCGACCTCGACGTCGACCAGTGCACCCTGTGGGTTGCCGTCGGCGTCACGGTAGGCTTCGCCGTCGTCGTCGAGATACTGGCCGAACAGCCGGTCGGCGACCGCGAGACGGAGCGTCTCGTCCTCGCGGACGGTGGCGGTCCCGCGGAGGACCGCGAGCCACGCGCCGTCTGCGCCCTCGATGGCGAGGGCGACGCGAGGGTTCCGCCGGATGTTTGCCAGCTTCCGGCCCTGCGTGAAAAAGCGGACGTGGCCGTCGTCGTAGAGATACCAGACCGGTGCGACGTGTGGGCGGTCGTCGACGGCGGTCGCGAGAAACGCCGGGTACGGCTGCCCGGCGACCCGGTCGACGACGTCGTCGGGAACGCTCATACACGCTCTCACACCCCGTCCAGCATGAGCCTGCCGCCGCCCGTCACCCGGCAGCCGCCGGCTACTCGACCTCGTACCCCTGGAGTTTTGTGCGCCGGTGTCTCACATCCGGTCATGAGTGACGAACTCGGGACGCGGTCGCTGGCGGACTGTGTGGTCCTCCTGGCGCTCGCGGAGCTGTCGACAGACGGGGAGACACCGGCTCACACCGGCGAGGTGTGTCGCGCGTGTAACGAGGCGGCCGAGGAGCTGAACGGCGAGGTGCTCGGCTCGGTCTCGGAGGCGGAGGTAAACCGCGCGCTGAACCGGCTGGAGGCCGACGAGCACGTCGCCGCCGAGCCCAGCGACGACACCTCGGCGGTCGGGAAGGGGCGGCCACGCTTTGTCCTCGAGGAGGAGCTGCCGACAGTTGTCGACTCCCTGACCGGGGACGACCGGGTTGCCCACCTCGCCGCCGAACTCGAGGCGTCGCTGTAGGAGCCCCTCGCTCGGGTCACCCGGGCGTGGAGCGATACCCGGCGGCCCTCGGCCGGACGCGCCCGAACAGCCCCGTAGCCGGTGTCGGCGAGTGTCGCAGCCTGTTCACGGGAGGCCGCGGGCGGCGGGGGAGTGGCAGCTTTTTGCGTGTGGGGGGCCGGGTGGGGGTATGAACGGGATGGCGCTGGTACTGGTCGCGGCGGTGCTGTGGGGGGTTGGCAGCCTGTTCGCGAAGGTGGCGGTGGTGACGGTCGACCCGTGGACCACCGCGCTGGTCCGCTCGGCGGTCTTCTTTCCGGTCGTCACGGCCTTTGTCCTCCGGGGAACCGACCTGGAGTGGTCGGCGAGCAAGCCAACCGCCTACGCGCTCGGAGCCGGCGTGCTGACGGGTGTCTCGGTTCTCTCGACCCGGCTCGCACTGACCGTCTTCGACGTGAGCCTGGTCAGCCCGCTCAAGCGGCTGAGCCTGCTCGTCACCGTCGGGTTCTCTGTCCTCCTGCTGGGTGAGACGCTGACCGTGCGGAAGGCCGCCGGCGTCCTCGCGGCGGTCGGGGGCCTCCTGTTACTCTCGACGTGAGATGACGGACCCCACAGTCTTCCTGACGGTGATGGTTGTGAGCGGGGGGCTGACGACCGTCCTCCTCCGGCAGGCCGTGGTCGGCGGGCCGACAGACGACGCCCGCTTCTACCGCGCCCTCGCACAGACGGTCTGTGTGGTTGGCGGTGTGCTCACCCTGCTGGGGCCGGATAGGATGGTCCCGCCACTCCGGGTCGGTGTGGCCTTCGCCGCGCTCAACGGGCTGTTCGGTGCCGCCGCGTTTATCCTGTTCAGCAAGGGGTTAGAGACCGTCGAGGCGAGCACCGGCAAGCCCGCGCTCGTCGTGAGTATGGTCGTCGCCGCGGCGCTTGGCTTTCTCCTCCTCGGCGAGGCGGTATCACCGAGGAAACTCGGCGGAATCGCGCTGGTCGGGCTCGCAGTTTACCTGCTCGCCGGCGACTGAGGTGTGTCGGGGCCGCGACAGGAGAGGCCGGGTGCGAGGCGTGCCGTGACCACAACCCTCAGGAGGGTGCCGACACAATCGAGGGTATGCGTTATTACGCGTCAGTGCCGGACTGGGAGGAGTTTCAGGAGCGCGAACCGGACGAGGACACACAGGACCCGTCGTTCCTGCGCGACGAGTCGTCCGCCGACACCGACCTGCTGACCGGGGACGGGGCGGACGACGACTGACCGGCCCGCCGGTCTGGTTCTCACGGCCATCCCGGTGACCGCGGAGGGTAAACCGGGAGTGACGTCATCGGCCCGGAGGAGGGTCGGGAGCACGGTCACGGACGCCCCGAGCCGCTCAGAAGGTGTACGCCATCATCACCTCGTCGACCAGCCGGTCGTCGATGGTGTAGTGGTCACGGCGGGTCCCCTCGGTCTCCCAGCCGTGTGACTCGAGAAAGGCCAGCGCGCCGTCGTTGGTCGCCGGGACGCTGTTGTACACCTTCTGGTAGCCGTTTGCCTCCGCCCAGTCAAGCGCCCGCCCCAGGAGCTGGCTCCCGATCCCGTTGCCCCGGCAGGACTCGCGAACCCCGACGGTCAGCTTGGCGTTGTTTTGCATCTTGTCCACCTGTGGAAGGCTGAGGTGAGTCCACCCGACCACCTCGCCGTCGACCGTGGCGACGAAGAACACACGGGACTCGACGGTGTTGTGCCGGGTGACGGTATCCTCGTACAGTAGCCGCTCGGCGACGCTCTCGGCGACGACGTAGGTCCGCTCGGCGGTGACGTCACGGATCGTCTCCACCAGCCCCTCGAAGTCCTCCTGGCGGGCGGGCCGGATGGTGTAGGTCACGTCGGGGCCGACGTACTCCTCGACGGAGCCGGCGTTGAGTTCGATCCGCAGTGTCCCCCCGTCGTCTTCGAGATAGCCTTTCGTCATCAGCCACTCCAGTTCCGCCTCGAACTCCCGGGGCGGGATATCCAGCGCCGCCCTGGTCCGGTGGCGCGCGGCCGTCCCGTGGCGCTCGACGTACTGGTAGATCTGCTTGCTGGCCTCGCTTTTGAATGTGGGTCGCTCGAGCGCGTCCATACGTGGGTGTAGGGTGAGCGGCTAGATATGCTTGGGGGGCGATCCGCCCGGAGCGGACAGTCGCTGGCCCTGCTGGTGCGGTGTCCCCGTGGCAGGCCGTCACCCGCCGACCACGCCACCGGACGGGTCACAGCCCCGGACGGTGTCTGCGGGTGCGGCCGGCGGGAGCGACTTGTGGGTGTGGTCCCTACCTACGGGACTGTGGGAACGGAGGAAGCCGCGTCCGGGGAGCACGCCGCGACGGGACCCGGTGAGCGCGGCGCTCAGAGGTGGCGGGCGGCAGTCACCGGCCGGTTGCCCGACCCCTGCTGGCACCGGCTGCTCGCCACCGCCGGCGTTGGGCTCGTGGTCGTGGCGTACGTGCGGGTGCTTCACGGTGTCGCGCGGGTGGCCGGTGACCCGACGGCGTTGCTGGCAGCGGTTGGGCTCGCAGCGGCTGTCGGGACGCTCTTCGCCCGGTACCCGTCCTGGCGGCTGGCCGCTCTCACGGCGGCCGTTGCACTCACCGGGGGCGGGTACGCCTACCTCCAGTCGCTGCCGCCGGGGTGGACCGTCGGTGCCGTCGTCGTCGGCGCCGACGTAGTCGGGGTCGACCCCGAGACCGACATCGAGCGCGCCTACGAGCGCCTGGGGTACGTGCTGACACGGCGGCGAGGGCCACGCCGGACCGGCGAGACCGCCCAGCAGTATCTCGACCGTGTGGGCGACGAGCAGGCCCGCCGCGTGGGGCAACTGTACACACAGGCCCGGCCCGGCGAGGCGGTCGGCGATACCGCCGCCGACGAGGCGGCGTCGCTGGTCCGAGAGGTCGTCCGTGACCGGTAGCGGGCGTCAGCCGGTGAGTGTCCGGCTCCTACGACCAGGGGGTAATTACAATTTCTGAAAATGCGGCCCGCGTTCTTATACGTGCAGCGATGAGACGGTGGGTTAGAGACACACGTGACCGGAGCCGGGCGACAGGACGGCGCCCCCTCATCGCACCCTGGCAGTGCACGCGGCGGTTGAGGGGACCGGGCTGACTCCGGCGCCGGGCACGGGTGCATACCCAACCATGGAACTCATACAGACACTCAAGACGGCGGTAGCCGGCGACGACCGCGGGGTCAGCCCCGTCATCGGGGTCATCCTGATGGTCGCGATTACGGTCATCCTCGCGGCCGTGATTGCCACGTTCGTGCTCGGGCTCGGCGAGCAGGTGAGTCAGAC
>CAZQZE010000153.1:0-6149 GCA_964597715.1 uncultured Halobacteriales archaeon | reverse complement strand
TTCGGGCCACTGCACGACACCGGTCTTCACGTACTTCTGTCCGGCAGTATCAGCCACGGAACCGACCCGGCCGGCGCCACGGTGTGTGGGCACAGGCTGACCGCCGGCACGACCGGCGGGAGTCCGGCCCCGTGTGGACTCACGCGTCAGGGGTCCGGCTCACGAAAAACCGTGACGAGGCGGCCGCGTCACTCCTGAAGGTCCCTCACGTCCTGTTCGAGTTCCGAGAGCCGGTCGTCGGTGTTACTGCTTTCCAGGTCGCCGCGGAGGCCCCGACCCTCCTCACAGAGTGCCTCCAACCCCTCCCGCATACCCTCGAAGCCGTCACTGAGCGCTGCTTCGATGTCGTCGACGCGGCCCTCCACCCGGCCGGCTGTCGTCCGTGCCGCCTCCAGGTCCGCCTCGAGGCGCTCTATCTCCCCGCGAAAGTCGTCGACCTCCGCCTGGAGCTCCGCGACTTCCTCCGCGCCGGTCCCGTTCTCGTCGAGGGACTCCGCGAGCGCGTCGGTGTACGCGAGCACCTCGTCGACGTCGCGCCGGAGTCTCTCGACACGGCCCGCGACACCCTGTGGGCTGTCACGCTGTCGGCCGAGTGCTGCCCGGAGCCGCTCGACGTCGCCCGCTGGGACGGTACCCTCCTCGAGTTCAGTCGCCAGCGCAGCCACGAGTGACCCCTCTGCCGGCTCGATGCCTGCCCCGTGTGCTGTCCCCTGCGTGTCGTGCTCCACACCGGGAGCGTCGTCTTCGTCCGCGCCCAGTGTGCCCGCCCGGCCGTCCCTCGGAATACCGCTCTCGCCCTCCTCCGCCTCATCTTCGCCGTCACTCGGGGTATTGTCCTGCCCCTCACCCGGGACATCGTGTCCGGGTGCGCCCCCGGGGCTGTTCGTGTCACCGCCTCCGGGCGCCTCACCGGCAGTGTCTGTCACGACCGTCGTAGAGCGGTCTTCCGCCGGCGCTCGCCCGCCGTTCTCGGCTCCGGCGTCGGTCACCGGCCCGCTGAGTTCGAGCGTCGACACCGCGCTGTCCCCCTCCGACCCGGCTTCGCTCGCGGGGTTGCCGCTTGTCGTCCCGGCGGCCGACCCTGCGCTGCGAACCGTTCCACGGGCCTTACTCCCTCCCGGCGTGACCCCGGTGTCGGGCTCTACGTCGACCGCCGGGTCCTCGAACACGTCGATACTGTCGTCCTCTGCCTCACAGAGCCGATAAAGCGTGACGTACTCCTCGCCGGGGTCGAACTCCCGCTCGAAGACGAGTTCCCCGTCGTCGATCATCCAGTGCTCGCTGCCGTACTCGGGGTGAAACCGGAGGTCACGCGGGGAGACACGCTCGGGAATACTGTCGACGACCGTCACCGCCGCCGGCCCGTCGCGCCGCGACTCGATATCGACGGCGATAACGGGGTCCTCGAACTCCGCAGGTTCGAGCCGCTTTGTCACGGATACCCCGGCCGAGATAACAGTCGTTTCGTCGTTTCGTCCCTCGTCAGACATGCGTCATCTCCACCGATACCACCTCTACGTCGCTCGGGGTAATTATATTCTGGCCATATTGCGAAGTTGAGAACACACCCCCTGTCGGTGCGGTCATTGCCAACACGACAGGCCGGGGGCAGCTGGTTTTCACTCCCCGAAGGGCACTCGGCGGTAGCCGCCCGGCGACCCGGCCGACAGTGTGCGGTGTTTGGCTCGTCTGTCGAGGACTGACCGCCCGATAGCGGCGACACCGCAGCAAGCCCCCTGACCCCCGCTCCTCGCGTCCGCTCGTCGGCGAAGAGCTAGGGGAGGGATTTGAACCCTCGAACTCCCGATTACAAGTCGGGTGCTTGGACCACCCAAGCTCCCCTAGCACACCTGTGGTTTATTCGTCGCCCTTTGAGTGCGTATCGCTTTCGACCGGCTTCTCCAGTTCGACACGGTGGGGCTCGTAGCCCGCACGCCGGTAGAACCGCCGGGCGCCCTCGTTGTCGGCCATCACCTCGAGCGCGACGGTCCCGACACCGAGTTCGCGGAGCCGGCTTTCGGCGGCATCGAGTAGCGCCGAGCCGACCCCTTCCCCGCGACACTCCGGGCGGACGTAGAGGTTTGTGACGACCCCGCGGGTGCTGTCCTGGGCGTACGACCCGCCCTCGCGCTCGACGGTAACAAACCCGAGGGGGCGGTCCTCCCGGGCCACGAGGAGGGTGTCGTTGACCGTGTGTCGCAGGATGCGCTCGCGGATGCGCGCCCGGTTTGCCTCCGCGAGGATGTGTGAGCTGTGCTGGCGCTGTCCGGCCGCGAGCGCGACCCAGAGGTCGGTGACCGTCCCAGCAACGTCCGCCCCGGGGGCGTCGATGGTAACCACTAGATATCCCGGCAGTCGCCACAGAGTAGCTGCCCGTTGAACGCCACGAGGTCGCCGGTCAGCGTCCCACACCCCTCACAGATGCTCTGTTCCTCGAACCCGTCGTCCGTCTCGCTCTCGACGCCCGTCCCCGCGTCGGCCGCGAGCGCGGTTTCGGCCTCCCCGGCCGGGTGGGCCTGCCCCGCCTCGGGGCCGTTCGACGCCAGCGGCCGCGCGGCAAGGAGGTCGTGTTCGGTGAGCGTGCCGAGCGTCTCCCCGCCGTCAGTGACGACCAGCCGGCGGGCCCCCTCCGCGGCCATCCGGTCGGCGGCCTCCTCGGCGGTGGCCTGTGACCCGATCGTCGGGACGGCCGACTGCATCGCGTCGCCGACGGCGGCGCCACTGACCCCGCCCTCGTCGGCGAGCTGGCCGAGGATGTCGTGGTGGGTCAGGATCCCGACGGGCTCGGTCCCCTGCATCACCAGCGCCGTGTCCGACTCCTCCGCCACGAGCAGTTCGACCGTCTCGAGGAGGTCGTCCGACTCGCTGACGCCGACGAACTCTCTGTTCGCAACCTCTCTGACTGTCACGTCCCTGTTCATACGTGGACCTCTCTCGCACGGCCAAAAAAAGCTACCTCCCCTGGTCCACCAGTTCGGCCCCGCTGAGCGTGACGGTCCCCCGCATGGAGTCGAACTCGACAACACCGGTCGCCGTCAGTTTCGGCAGGTGACGCTCGTAGATCTCCGCCCGGACCGCCCGGCGTCGCTCGGGGTCGACGGCTTCGGCGTCCGTCCCGGCCTCCCGGGCCGCCACGGCCGCTGCGAGGTCTGTCACGGGGAGACAGCCGCCGCTGTCCGCCAGACAGCCCAGCAGCCGGCACCGCCGGTCCGAGGAGAGCAGGTCGTCCACCACCCGCTCCGGGAGCCGGTCGACCGTCTCCTGTGTGTACTCGGTTGCCATGCCCGGAGATACGCCGGTGGCACACAAGTATGTTGTGTGAACACATGACATCCGAGGGCTTCGGAGCGTGGCTCTCGGGTGTCACAGGCGGTGCCGGACCGGTCGAGTACCGACGCCCGCCTCAGGCGTGCCCGAGCTCGTAGGGCCAGTAGTCGGCACCGCGAAGCGCCCGCCCGAGTGCCCTGTGGAACTCGGGGAAGTCCGCGAACTCCTCCGTCTCGACGTGTTCGAAGACCTCCTCGACGCTGACGACCCGCTCGTGGTCGATCCGGACCGGGTGGTCGCCGTACGCCTCGACGTACGCCTCGGCGGTCAGGGGAAAGTCCTCCTCCTCGTCGATCTTCTTTGCGAGGATGGCGTGACCGTACTTGCGCCGGCCCTCGCTTCCCTCCTCGCCGTCGGGGTCATGCGGCCAGTCCATATCTGTCTGTTCGGCGACGGGCACAAAAACATGTCTCTCC
This sequence comes from uncultured Halobacteriales archaeon, assembly GCA_964597715.1. Taxonomy (GTDB): domain Archaea; phylum Halobacteriota; class Halobacteria; order Halobacteriales; family Haloarculaceae; genus Salinirussus. The sequence goes on along the minus strand of CAZQZE010000153.1, from coordinate 2,406 downwards.
GGGCGCCCGGTCCACAAGCTATATTCACCTGCTGACCGGTCATTACGCTGTGATAGGTACGGGCGCCGGGACGGGGACAACTGATACTGTTGGCTGTCTCATCACCGGAGAACGCCACACCCCGGGGTGCCGGGTATCTCCGCGTACGCACAGCCACCAGTACGAGACCGGAACCACAGGTCGCCCTGGAGCGGGCCAGTAGGATGTCGCTGCGCTCGCTCCTGAAAAAGGAGTTTCACTGGAGCAAGCACAACGCACTCGCACTGGGGTTCGTGCTGTTGCTCCTGCCCGCCTTTTTCGCCTCGACGAGTGTCGTCTTCGACACGGTCGTCCCCCGGGACGCACCGGTTGCGGTCACGCCCGAGAGCGAGGAGGTCACAGACCAGGAGCTGTCGATCATCACCGGCGCCTTCGAGCCATTCTCGGCCCCAAAGCGGGTCGACTCACCCGCCGAGGCCGAACAGATGCTCCGCCGGGAATCGGTGTACGCTATCGTCCAGGTCCCGCCGGACATCACAAACGCCTCGAACGACAACGCGACCTTCCTGCTCACCGTCGACGGTAGCATCGCGCCCTTCGAACGGCCCTCCCAGGCGATCCGGGCGATCATGGCCCGGGCGCTCGACGACGCCCCCTTCCTCGAGGCGGACATCTCGGTCCGCCGGGATGTCGTCGGCACGGAGAACTCCCTCTCGGAGTATCTCGTCCCCTCGTTTCTGATGGCGATTATGATGCTCTTTGCCTTTACCTACGTCCCGTACAATCTCGCGAAGGAACGCGACGTTCTCGACCGGATCCGCACCGAGTCCTCCCTGGAGACGCTGATTCTCTCGAAGCTGATCTACTTCAGCGTCCTGATGCTCGTCCCAATCGTCGTCTTCCAGGGTGCCGCGGCGTATTTCGACTACGCGACGACGGCGCTCTCGGTCGGGGCTGTACTGACGCTACTGCTGACGTTCCTCTACCTCGCCGCGGTCAGCACCACCGTCATGGTTCTGTTACGGTTCGGGACGCTCGGCCGCTTCGTGAACGTGGTCATTCTCCTGGGGGTCACCGCCTTCTCCGGGCTGGCCTTTCCCGTCGGCTACCTCTCGCCGGTCCGGAAGGCGATCATCCGGGCCGACCCGGTCCACTACTCGATGATCATGGCCCGCAGTTTCATGCTGAAAGACGTGGAGCTGTTGCTGTTTGCCGACTGGCTGCTCGCGCTCGCAGGCTTCGCCGTTCTGACGCTCGCCTGCGTGAAACTCAGCGCGGTCTACTACCGGAGGACGACATGATCGAACTCGAGGGCGTCCGCAAAGAGTACGGCGACGTGGTGGCCGTCGAAGACGTTTCGCTGTCAGTCGGCGGCGGCCAGTTCCACTGTCTCATCGGTCCCAACGGGTCTGGCAAGACGACGCTCTTCCGACTGCTGCTCGGGCTTTCGCGGCCGACGGCTGGCACCCTGTCGGTCGAGGGCGGCACCGTCGGCTGTGGCTTCCAGCGGCCGAACTTCTACCCCGACCTCACGGTGCGGGAGAACCTGCGGGTCTTTGCCGGCCTCGTCGGCGCGCCGAGCCGGGAGTGGCGTGAGACGGTCATCGACGAACTCCGGTTGCGGCGGGCGATGGACCGGCCCGCACACGACCTCTCCGGCGGGTTCGCCCGCAAACTCGACCTCGCACTCGGACTGCTGAAACGGCCCGACTACCTCCTGCTCGACGAACCGCTCGCGGCGCTGGACGACGTCTCGAAGGAACGGTTACTCGACTTTCTGTCCTCCTACGCCGGCGACGCGACTGTCCTCGTCTCGACCCACCACGTCGGCGACTTCGAACCCTACACCGACCGCCTGACGGTCATGCACGAGGGGGCGGTCGTTCTCGATGCCCGTCCGGGGAATATCGACCTCGACGGCCACGCCTCGCTGCAGGCCTACTACGTCGCGCTCGTCCGGGAACAGGAGCGGGCTGCCCGCGACGGGGACGACGACGCTCGACAGCCGGGCCACCACCCCGGGCGGGAGTGACCGCCGGCACGTGACCCCGGTGACCGGACCTGCTGTGTGTGCCAAACGTTTTGCCGGCCCTCGGCGGATTCGGGGTATGGGATTTGACACGGTGAACTACGAGGACGTCGAGCCGTTCGCGCCCGGGATGCACTTCCTCCGGGGGGACCTGAACTGTGAGAATCTCGGGGTCACTGTCCTCGACGCCACGGCGGGCTGGGAGGGAAAGGAACACGACCACACCGGCGACGCCCAGGAGGAGGTCTACCTGCTGCTCGACGGCGCGGGGGGGATCACCGTCGACGGCGAGGAGACCACGCTTGAACCCGGGGACGCCGTCCGGGTCGACGCCGAGTCGACCCGGCAACTGTCATTCGAGGCGGAGAGCCGGATGGTCATCGTCGGCGCGGACTGAC
>CAZQZE010000152.1:0-6175 GCA_964597715.1 uncultured Halobacteriales archaeon | reverse complement strand
CCGACGAGAACGTCGACGCCGTCGTCTTCAATATCTTCGGCGGTATCACCCGCGGCGACGAGGTGGCGGCGGGGATCAACACCGCGCTCGAACAGTTCGAGACGGTCCCCAAGCCGGTGACTGTCCGGCTCGCAGGCACCCGCTCGACCGAGGGCATGGAACTACTCAACACAGACCTCGTGCAGGTGGCGGAGACCCTCGAAACAGCCGTCCAGGCCGCTGTCACGGCCGCCGAGGAGGTGGACGGATGACCCCTCTCGGACGGTCCGTCGCTCGCGGTGCCCGGGTCGCCGGGGGGTGGTTCGCGTGAGTGTGCTCGTCGACGCGGACACCCGCGTCGTCGTCCAGGGGATCACCGGCGGCGAGGGGAAGTTCCACACCGAGCAGATGCTCGAGTACGGGACCAACGTCGTCGCCGGCGTGGTCCCGGGCCGCGGCGGCCAGGCGGTCGCGGGCGTCCCCGTCTACGACACCGTCCACGAGGCCACCCGCGAGGAGGACGCCGACGCTGCCGTCGTCTTCGTCCCGCCGGCTTTCGCCGGGGACGCGTGTTTCGAGGCGCTTGCCGCCCCGGTCGACCTCGTGGTGACGATCACCGAGGGGGTCCCGACCCAGGACATGAGCCGGGTCTACCGGAAACTCAGGACGGTCGATACACACATGGTCGGCCCGAACTGCCCGGGTGTCATCACCCCCGGCGAGTCGAAGCTCGGTATCCTGCCCGGCAACATCTTTTCGGCGGGAAACGTCGGTCTGGTCTCCCGGTCGGGCACCCTCACCTACCAGGTCGTGGATAATCTCACCGACCGCGGGCTGGGCCAGTCCACGGCAATCGGTATCGGCGGCGACCCGATCATCGGGACCGACTTTATCGGGGCTCTCGAGCTCTTCGAGGCCGACCCCGACACCCACGCGGTCGTGATGTGCGGGGAGATCGGCGGCGAGGACGAGGAGGAGGCCGCCCGGTTTATCGGCGAACACATGGACACACCGGTGGCGGGGTTCATCGCCGGCCGCACCGCGCCGCCGGGCAAGCGGATGGGCCACGCCGGGGCCATCGTCTCCGGGTCCGGCACCGGCACGGCCGACTCGAAGATCACCGCACTCGAGGACAACGGTGTCCCGGTCGGCGACACCCCCGAGGAGGTCGCCGATTGTGTCGAGGACCTGCTGTAGCGACCGCCCGGGCCGGGTGCGCCACTCGCGCGCCCCGCCTCTGTGGAGGGCTCCCGACCGGGTCGTTTGTGACCGTCTCTCACACCTCGGACCCGTAGATTTCAGGGTCGAGTGGCCGGCTCGGGGGGTAACACCGCGTGAACGTTCCGATGGGATTTTATGATATGCGGGAAGATATTCTACTATGACACACACCTGTCGTGACTGCAAGCGGACGTTCGGCTCCGAACTCGAACTCGAGCTTCACCGTGATACCTGCTCGGAGGGCCAGTTGATCTGTGACTCCTGTGGCGAGCGATTCAGCGAGCGAGCGGCCACGACCGACGGCTGGCACTACCGATGCCCGGACGAGGACTGTGGCGGCGCCGGAATCGGCGAGGACATCCACAAGGTACAGGACGTACGCCTCAAAGCCTGACCCCCGGCACGGCCTCCCCCTCCACGAGGCCGGCCAGCCGACCGAGCGCCCGGCGGCAGACCGGTGTGTAGCCGACGGCGTACCGCGGTAACCCGGACCCGATACGACAGCCGGGCTCTCCTCCGCTAGCCACCACCCCGACAAACTGGCCCGTCGCCGATGCCCGCGACCCGCCAGGTCCACCGGTAGTCCTGGCAGGTCCTCACCTCGAAGGGGAGCCAGATCCCCCTCGGCAGACGGACCCGACCGGCGGTGTCGGTTTCGATGTGGCGACGGTCACAGTCGACCGCACGCACCGACGGCCCCCACCCCGGCCACCGTTCCGTGTTCGTCAACAGGGTCCAGACTGTCCCGCGGCCGGCCGTCACCTCGCGGGTGAGCGCCGGCGTTCAGTCACACCGCGGATTCGTGTTCAGGCCTGATAATTGGACCAAACACATAGAACAGTGGCGTCGTAACGGGTGACCGATGATAGAGGCCCGGGACCTGCGCAAGGAGTACGGCGGTTTCGCCGCCGTCGAGGGGAGCACGTTCTCCGTCGAGGCCGGCGAGGTGTTTGGTGTTGTCGGCCCGAACGGCGCCGGCAAGACAACGACGCTGAAGATGCTCGCCGGGTTGCTCGAACCAACCTCGGGGACGGCCACGGTGGCCGGCTACGACGCCGGCGAGACGGCGATGCGCACCCGACTGGGCTTTCTCCCCGAGGAGTCGCCGCTGTACGAGGAGATGACCCCGCTGTCGTATCTCCGGTTTTTTGCCGACCTCTACGACGTCTCTAGCGACGTCGCCACCGACCGGATTCACGGGACGCTCGACGAACTCGACCTGGACCACCGCGAGCGCCAACTCGGCGACATGTCGAAGGGGATGAAACGAAAGGTCGCCATCGCCCGCTCGCTGGTCAACGACCCCGACGTGCTGATCTACGACGAGCCCGCGAGCGGGCTGGACCCGCTGACCACCAACTACATCATCGAGTTCACCGAGCGACTCGCAGAGGAGGGAAAGACGGTGGTCTTCTCGGCACACAACCTCTTTCACGTCGAGTCCATCTGCGACCGGGTGGCGATCATGAACGAGGGGGAGGTCGTCGCCCGCGGCGACCTCGCACAGCTCCAGGCCGAGCACGGCGAGACCCGGTATCACGTCTACACGAGCGTCGAGGTGCCCGAGAGCGCCCGGGAGAACGGCCGCTACCGGCGCGTGGTCGGGAGCATGGACGCTGTCGAGAGGGTCCGTGAGGCCGCCGAGGCCGCCGGCGGGCGTGTCGAGGACATCCGCACCGAGGCGTCCAGTCTCGAGGACGTCTTCCTCAACGTCGCCGAGGGCGGCGCCGACGCCGCCGAGAGCGGTGACCGAGACGCAAAACAGCGCCAGGTCGACCGGATACGCTCGGGGCCGGGGAGCGAAGACGGCTGATGCACCCGCGCAAACTGTTGCGTATCGCCCGCTGGGAGGTGACAAAAAACGCGAGTGGGGTCGACCGCCGGACCGCCGCCGTTGCTGTCGGCGCGTTCCTCCTCCTGGGTGCGCTCGCGCCGGCCATCGCCGGCAGCGGCGTCGCAGTCGACCAGGGTATCTACCGCGTCGGGGTCGCCGCCGACAACCCCTACCACCCGGTTGCGGCCGGCGACGACACCTTTGGGGTCCGTGACCCGGACCCCGGGGCACTCACCCGGGGCGATATCGACCTGCTGGTGACGGGGGCCGACCCCGTGACTGTCCGCGCCGCCCCCGACGCGAAGGGGCGGGCGGCGGCGGCGGAGTTTCGCTCCGCCGTCGGGTCCTACAACGACGCACAGCTGCGGCGTCCGGGTGAGAACGGGACCGCCGCCTTCCCCGTCTCCGTCACGATCGAGTACGAGAGCCGGTCGGACAGCGGGGGTGCCGTGGCCGGCGGGGGGAGCGGTGACAGTGGCGGGGATACCGCCTCCGGCGGGGGCGACGGCGGTGCCGGCGGGGACACCGACGACGGCGCAGTGAGCCCCGGTTCCGGGGGTGACTCGGGCGGGAGTACCGTGTCCGGCGCGGGCGGTGCCGGGGGTGTCCTCGGGGGTCTCGGGTCGGACAGCAGTTCGACAACCAACCCGTCGGACCTGGCGCCGCCGTTTCCCTTCGAGTCACTCGTGCTCGCGTTCGTGTTTGTCGTCCCGCTGAACTTCCTGATCCAGGCCTACGGCTCGACGTTTCTCTCCGAGCGGCTCAACCGCCGCGGGGAGCTGTTGCTCGTCTCGCCGGTAACCCGGCTGGATATCATCGCCGGAAAGACGCTGCCGTACTTTCTGGGGGCGATGGCGATTGAGGCAGCCATCGCGGTCGGCCTCACGTATCTCGCGACGGGCGCACTCGGCGGGCTCGTCTCCGTCCTCGCCGTGACACCGCTCGTCCTGCTCTTTCTCGCGGCGACCTTCCTCGGGGCGATGTTCGCCCGGTCGTTCAAGGAACTCACCTTCCTGACGGTCACGATCACGGTCACGCTGACCAGCTACGCCTTTGTTCCCGCCATCTTCACCAACGCCGGTCCGGTCGCGCTCATCTCGCCGCTGACGATTGTGGTCCGGACCCTCCAGGGGCAGGCGGTCCCGCTCGCCGACTTTGCCTTCTCGACGCTGCCGCCGCTCCTGACCGCGGCCGTCCTGTTCGGTCTCGGGGCCGGGCTCTACCGCGAGGAGGACCTGTTTGCCCAGCGGTCGGTCCCGCTGAAGCTGCTCGACGCACTCGCCGGCCCCATCAGGAAGCGCTGGCACGTCGGCGCGGTGACTGCCCTCCTCATCCCCTTTGTCTTCGTGCTCGAACTGCTGGCTGTTGCCTTTCTGTTCGCGCTCGGGGAGCTGTCGGTCCCGCTCGTGCTCGTCGCCGTCGCGGTCATCGAGGAGGTGGCAAAGAGTCTCCACGTCTACGCCAGCTTCGAGCACGGTCGCTTCGAGCGGACCGCCCGGACCGGGCTGGTCGTCGGTGCTCTCAGCGGTGTCGGCTTCTTTCTCGCGGAGAAGCTGACGGCCATCGCACAGGTGGTCGGGCTCGACGCGGTCCCGGCCGGCGAGGCGGCACTACAGACCGGGCTGGTCCAGGGGGCACATCCGCTCGTGTTGCTCGTCGCCTCGCTGGCGCTCCCGCTGTTGTTGCACGTCGTCACCGCGGCCATCTCCGCGGTGGGCGCGAGCCGGACCCGCCGGGCATACGTCGCCGCCCTCGCCGTCGCTATCGCGGTCCACCTCGCGTACAATCTTGTCGTCCTCGGGGCGGTGGTCGGCGGTGTCTGACCTGCGCTCCTCGCCGCGGGCGACCATCGCACGACGGGACCTGGCCTCGCTTCGCAGCGAGAAGACCATCGTACTCGCGCTCCTGATCCAGCTGTTTATCGCCGCCTTCTCGTCGTTTCTGGTTGTCGGTCTCACCTCGCTGTACGACCCAAGCTCCGTCCAGGGCGGCGGGGTGGATATCGGTATCAGCGGCGAGGCCCGGGAGGAACTCGTGGCCGCCGCGGACGAGGTCGACGGTGTTGTCACCTCGACGTACACCGACGCCGACACTGCCCGGTCACAGTTCAGGGGCGGCCGGCTCGACGCGGTTCTCGTCGGGGAGTACACCGACACCGGGGACGGCAGACAGGTCGCGGTCACGGCCACCGTTCCCGACGGAAACGTGCAGACGACAGTCGTCGTCGTCCAGCTCCGGTCGGTGCTGACCCAACTCGAACGCGACGAGCGGGCCGACCGGACCGAGCACCTCCAGTTCCGGCCGCTGGCCCTCCCGGCGGCGGCCGACGCCAGCCCCTACTTCGGGTTTACCTACACCGTCCTCGTCCCGCTGCTGTTGTTTCTCCCGCCGTTTATCAGCGGCTCGGTGGCCGTCGACACCCTCACCGAGGAGTTCGAACGCGGCACGCTCGAACTCCTCCGGGTCGCACCCGTCTCGCTGACCGACATCGTGGACGCCAAAGCCGCCGCGATGATACTGCTCGCACCGGTCCAGGCGGGTGTCTGGCTGCTCCTCCTCGAGGTAAACGGGACCACCGTCGGGAGCCCGCTGGCCCTGCTGGTGACGGTGGCCGCCGTCGCAACCCTCCTCGTGGCCCTGGGACTGGGGCTGGGGCTGGTGACCCGGGACCGCCGCCAGGCGCAACTCCTCTACTCGGTGTCTGCCCTGCTCGTCTTCGCGGCCGCGGCACTGTTGCCCGAGCATCCCGCCACGACCGTCGCCCGGCTGGCCGTCGGGAGCGCCACCCCCGGCACGTTCGCCCACGTGGCCGGGTTCGCCGCGCTCGCGGTCGGCGGTGCGGTCGCGCTCCGACGGTACGCCGGCCGGCTCGACGTCGAGTCGCTGTCCTGACGACCGGTCGACCACCCCCACTTTTGCCCCTCGCCCGAGATGAGGGGGCTATGGAGTACACGACGCTTGGCGACACGGGTATGGAGGTCAGCCGTATCTGTCTGGGCTGTATGAGCTTTGGCTCCCCGGAGTGGCGCGAGTGGGTGCTCGACGAAGAGGAGAGCCAGCCGATCATCGAGCGCGCAATCGACCTGGGGATCAACTTCTTCGACACCGCCAACATGTACTCGGTCGGCGAGTCCGAGCGCG
>CAZQZE010000151.1:0-6202 GCA_964597715.1 uncultured Halobacteriales archaeon | reverse complement strand
TGTCTACCCCGGCCCCTGGCACGTCAACCACTTCAGCGCCGTCTTCCGGTTCTGAGCCACACGGGACCGCCGTCATCGTCTCCACGCCGCCCGTACACCGCTGGGCTCCGAGATGGGAGTCGACCGGGTGTCCCGCGTCATCCCCGACGACGGCGACGCCCCGGGTGGTGGCGACCACACCCGTGCCCGCTGGCCGCAACCGTCGCACACAAGCCCCCGGGGCTCCCCCGACCGACATGGGCATCGACGAACCCGACATCGACCCCGGACAGTTTCTGGAGGACGTGGAGATGCGCGTCGGGACTGTCCGGTCGGTCGAGGAGTTCCCGGAGGCACGCACGGATGTCTACAAGCTGGAGGTCGACGTCGGCGAGGACCGCCGGCAGTCGGCGGCGGGGCTGACCGACAACTACAGTCCGGCCGAGTTGGAGGGACAGCAGGTGGTTGCGGTCGTCAATCTGGGGACGGTGAACATCGCGGGCTTCGAGAGCCAGTGTCTCGTCGTCGGTGTCGACGACGCCGACGGCGACGTGGTCCACCTCCAGCCCGAGCGTCCCGTGCCCGACGGGACCCGGGTGTACTAGCCCCGCCTGGTGGCGCCCGGGTCAGAGCCACGCCGCGAACGTCTCGGTCTCCCGGCTCAGGCGGAGATATTCCCGCTGCATACCGGTGATAGCGCCGGCGAGGTCGGCGCCCTCGGCCAGCCGCTCGCGGACCGCCTGCTTCTTCCAGTCGCTGGGCGTGGTCGCGGTGTACCGGCGAGCCTCGACCGGTTCGAGGTAGAACTCGATGGTCTCCTCGTCGAGACCGGCCTCCCGGAGCCCGCGGCGGGCGTGGGCGAACACCTCGTCGAAGATGCGGTCCGGGTCACGGGTCCGCTCACCGCCGGCGCTCACCCAGGCCAGGTCGGCCCGAATCCCGTCACGGACGGCGTTGTAGAAGGACTCCTCGGCGGCCGTCCAGGGGAGGTCGGTGATTGGGTGGTCGGCGGCGACGAGCCCGCGGACCAGTCCGACGGTGAGCGCCTGCATCCCGACCACGTCCCTGACGGTCGGCTGGGTCGGGATCGGGCGGTACTCGATGCGCAGTGAGCGCTCGTCACCGCCGCCGACCGGCTGGCCGCCCGCCACACACCGGAGCCACCGCCAGTAGGTCGACCGCTTGTGCGCGAACTCCCAGAGGTCGTCCTCGAGACCCGCCCGCTCGCCGTCCACCAGCCACTCCCGGAGGAACGGGGCGACCAGGTCGTCGGCGACCACGCGGTCGGCGGTCTCGCCCGCGTCGGCGATGTCGGCCGGCACGCGGACCTTCGGGGCAGGCGTGTGGTTGACCGACTGCTCGAAGACCTCGACCCGGAGTTCGTGGGGTGTCTTCGCGACCAGTTCCTCGGGGTCGTCGACAGCGGTGTACAGGTCCGGCGGGAGAAACGGGGAGTTCGCCGACAGCGCGAGCACCGGCCCGAGCGTGCGGATGGCGGCGTTGTAGTAGTCCGGAAACGCCTCCGCGTCGGGGACCTGCAGGTGTGGCTGGATCGACGTGGCCAGTGACTCGAAGAGGATGCCGGGAAACGCCGTGTCGACGCCGGGAACGGCGAAGGGAAGGTCGCCCCCGGCCGACGCCCGCATGTCGGCGTCGATGGCGAGATACCGCGGGTCCGGGCGCATGTGCTCGGGGACGTCGACTGGTCCCTCCGACTCGCCGGTCGCCTCGAGGTATGCCCGGCTCCCCTCCGCGGGCGGAACCGTCCACATCGCATCCAGCACCAGCTCCAGCCCGGCCGTCTCGGCCTCCTGACGGGCCTGTCTCGTCCGGTCGCGGATCTGGTCGGCCTGTGCGGCAAGCCCCGCGGCGTCGAAGGGGTCGGGGTCGGTGTTCAACTCGGCGTTGTGTACCCCCAGCTCCTCTTTTGCCGCCCCCTCGAAGACCCGGCCGGGAAGCGCAGCGAGTCGCCCGTCGTCGTCGACGGCGTAGACCTCCATCTCCAACCCGACCGCGAAGCCGGGGCTGTCGAACTCCCCGGCCGCGATGGCCGCCTTCAGGTCCGCGGCCTGTGACGCGACACGGTCGGCGAACTCCGTGGCGGTCGTCTCGGCCAGTGACTCCGTGACGAGCCGTCCGTGGTCGTCAGTCACACGCGCTCCCTCCGACGGCTCCAGAGTGCAGCCGTTGGCCCGTCCGCGGGTTCATACACCTGTCTCGCCCCGCGGGGACAAAAGTGTACCAGTGTCCGCGGGCTCTCACCCGCCGGCGCCGTGCTCAGTAGACGGCCTCGCGGACCTCCTCAGCGAGCGTCTCGAACTGTGCGAGGTAGGCGCGCCGCTCGGCGCGGAGGTCAGCGAGTTCGGCCGTGAACTCCTCGTAGTGGTCCGGCGGATAGAGGTCCTCGACGGGGACGCCGGGGACGGCCTCGGGCACCTCGAAGCCAAACCGGTCGTCGGCCCGCCAGTCGACCTCGCCGCGGGCGACGCTGGTGAGGATGTTGACCGAGTCCTCGACGCCGATGTCCGCCGCCTCGGGGCCGACGTGTCCGGTATTGATCAGGAAGGTTTCGACCCCGTTGTCCCGGACGAGTTGGTAAAAGCGGTTCCCCTCCTCGCCCTCCGGGCCGATAATGAATGGGTTGGTGCCGACCACGCGGATGGCGTCACCGGCGGCGTCGGGGTCGCCGGCGCTGGTCTGGACCGACTCCCCGAGCATGAACGCAACCGCGGCCTGCCGGTCGTCGAGGCGGGCGACCGGCGGCATCAGCGGGTTACGCGTGATGAAAAACAGCTGGTCGAGTCGGTCGAGGTCGATGTCCGCGCTCGCGCTGTCGAGACAGGCACGCCGGATAACTGCCCGACTGTTCGTGGTGAGTGAGCCGTCATCGAAGTCGGCGCTGCCGTCGGGGTCGACACCGACATTCTCGAAGACGGCGGACTCGTCGGTGGCGGCGTCGTGGAGGGCGGGCTGTTCGCCCCGGTCGAGGCCGATGGTCTTGATATACAGCCCTGCGCCCTCGCTGCCGGCCACCGTCCCGTCGGGCAGCAGGGCACAGACGTCGTCCTGGAGCATCTCCGCACCCTCGGGGTCGTCGAGCCAGCAGCGGTGCCCGGTCAGCGTCGACTTGCCGGTCGCCGACAGCCCGAGGAAGGCCTGCCCGACAGTGGTCAGGCTGTCCTCCTCCTCGCCGCCGTTGTCGGCCTCATGGTCGATGAACAGCCGCTTGGTCCCGGCGTGGATGCCCAGGCCGCCCAGCTGTTTCGCGCGGTACATGTACAGCCGGAGAAACGACTTCTTTGCCTCGCCGGTGTAGTCGCTGCCGAGCACGAACGTCAGCCCCGCCTCGGGGAGCACGCGGATCCGTCGTTCGTCCCAGCCGGGCAACTGGAGCGTTCGGAAGTCCGGCTCGGCCCCCTCGGGGGCGGGCTCCATGAGCGTCCCCCAGGCGAGGGCGACCCGGGCGAACTCCCGGGGGACGAACAGCCGGCAGACAAAGCTGGTCTCGGGGTGGCGACCGACCTGCCGGTCGAGACAGACGAGGTCACGCTCGCCCGCCGCCTCCAGCGCCGCGTCGATGGCGTCCCAGTCGGCCTCCGCGAACCTGTGGTCGACGAGATTTTTGGTGTGGTCGGCGCTCCGGGACCGCTGCTCGCTGACGTAGGCCGGGCTCCCGAACTCCGTCGTCGTCTCGTCGGGCTCGGCGAACTCGCGGAGTTCGTCGAGGCCGGGGTTGTACACCACGTTCGGTGCGGCCGCCGGGTCGGGAAACTCCTCGTGCAGTCCCACCCGCTCCGCCCGTTGACGCGCCATGTCATCTCTCCGGTTCAGCAGTCCAAATAAACCTACGGAATCGTTCGCGACGTGGGCCGTGCGTACACGCCGCCGTCTCCCGCCGGCGGCTCCCCCCGTCGTGACCGCTCACCGACAGGACGGTGACGACCGGGTCACGGCCAGCTTTTATTTATGGCGGGTCTACACGCCGTATGTCAGACCTGACTGCAACGACAACTGCGGCCTGTGACGCGAGGGAGCCGGGCCGATGACCGACGGCCCACACGCCGGCCAGCCGGTCCGGACCGGCGGCGCCGACCCCGAGGACGCCCGCGCCGGCGTGGTGCTCTGTCACGGTCGGGGTGCGCGGGCGGGGTCGATGCTCGATATCGGCCGCCAGGTCGGGGTCGACGGCGTCGCGTACCTCGCCCCGCAGGCCGCCCGCGGGGCCTGGTATCCACACTCGTTTATGCGGCCTCCCGACTCGAACGAGCCACACCTCTCCTCGGCCCTGGCGACGGTCGGCCGGACGATTGGGCGGCTGACCGACGCGGGTGTCCCGCGGGAGCGGGTTGCGGTCGGCGGCTTCTCGCAGGGGGCGTGTCTCGCCACCGAGTACGCGGCGCGTAACCCGACCCGGTACGGCGGGGTCATCGCCCTCTCCGGGGGACTGGTCGGCCCGGACGGCACGGATTTCGACTACGAGGGCTCGCTGGCAGGGACGCCCGCCTTTCTTGGCTGTAGTGACGTCGACCCACACATCCCTCTCGAGCGCGTCCGCGAGACCGCCGACGCACTGGAGACACTCGACGCCGAGGTGACCGCGGAGATATACGAGGGGATGGGCCACACGGTCGTCCCCGACGAACTCGGCCACGTCCGCGAGCTAGTCGCCGGGATGGCCGACTGAACTGCGGGAGAACCGGCGGCTACGGCCGCCGTCAGCCGGTCCGTGGACCCGAACAGTCATTTCCGTACAGCCATACTGGTAGCTATGGGCCAGGGACGCAGCCCGCCGAACCCGCCGGAAGCGGGGGTCGTCAACGCCCTCCGCTTTGCACGTAGCCCGCTTCGCTTCGTGGAAGGGATCCAGTCGCGGTACTCGGACCTCGCCGCGGTGAACGTCCCTGCCGGCCCGTCCATCGTCGTCGTGACCAACCCCGACCTCTGTCACGAGGCGATGGCCCGGATTGAGGACTTCACACGCCTGCCCGCGTCGGGTGCCGCGGCGCTCATCTCGGAGAACGGTCTCGTCCAGACCGAGGGCGACCTGTGGCGCGACCAGCGCGAGACGGTCTCGTCGGGCTTCGGTAGTGGGCCGCTGGCAACATACGTCGACGCCGTTGGCGAGCAGACGGCACGGCTCCGTGAGGAGTGGGACGAGGCGGTCGCGGCCGGCGAACCCGACCGGGACCTCCACCGCGACATGACCAGTGTGACCGTCCGGGCGGCCACGCAGGCGCTCTTTGGCGTCGACATCGGCCCCGACCGCGCCGCCAGACTCCACCGGCTGATGAAGCAGGCGGCCGCCGAGTTCGAGGTCTCGGCAACGACCGTCACCCCCGAGTGGTTCCCGCGGCGGCTCCCCGACGAGACCGAGGAGATGGCCGCAGGTCTGCGCCGGATGGGCGAGGAGATTATCGAGACCAAACGCGCCCAGCGCGACCCCGACACCATGCCGAGTGACATGCTCGGGTTCCTGCTGATGGCCGAGGAGTCCGGCGACCGCGACTATCCCGAGAACCACCTCCGCGACCAGGTCGTCACCTTCCTGATCGCCGGCCACGAGACGACGGCACTGGGGACGACTTACACCCAGACGCTACTCGCCTGGCACCCCGAGGTCCGCGACCGGGTCCGCGCCGAGGCCCGCGAGGTCATCGGCGACGACGACCCCGGCTACGAGCACGCTTCGGACCTCACCTACACGGGAAAGGTGTTTACCGAGGCGTTGCGGCTGTACCCGCCGGCCTGGAGCGTCTTCCGGCAGGCCGAGGGCGACCAGTCCCTGGGCGGCTACCATCTGTCCGACGGCGCACTCGTCCTGCTGCCACAGTGGTCGGTCCACCGCGACGGCCGATACTTCGAGAACCCCCGGCAGTTCGACCCCTCCCGGTGGGACGACCGCGACCCCAGCGACCGAAGCCCCTACTTCGCCTTCGCCAGCGGCCCCCACTCCTGCATCGGCCGCGGGTTCGCCATCAACGGCGCCCGGGTGGCGCTGGCGACGCTGGTGAAGGAGTTCGACCTCGAAATCGGCCGCGACCAGCTGTCGAATCTGACGGTGACGCCAACGCTCCGGCCCGGCAACGGCGTTGCCGCCACCATCTCGCCCGCGGAGTAGTGGCCGCGACGCCGACGGGACGGGACAGCGGGTCGGGCGCACCGCTCCCCACACAGCTATACGGCCGGCGCCCCCAGGCTGAGTCGTGTCAGACGCCGCCTTCAT
>CAZQZE010000150.1:0-6229 GCA_964597715.1 uncultured Halobacteriales archaeon | reverse complement strand
CCGTAGACGGTCTCGTAGCCGTACTCCGCTTCGAGTGCACGCTCGTGGATGTGTGCGCAGTCCCGCATCGAGAGCCACATCGCCTGGCCGCGCTCGTAGTCGACAGGCGGGTAGCCCTCGTTGAGGTTGCCGATCCTGACGTTACAGACCGCGATGCCGTGGGTGTCGTGGAAGTACCGGCCGACAACCTCCCCGGCGACCTTCGAGACCCCGTACTTGTTGCCGGGGCGGGGGAGTTCGGTGCCGTCGAGCCGGAAGTCGTCGTCGGCGCGGTACATCTCGGGGGTGCGCTCGTCGGTCTCGAAGGCGCCGACAGCGTGGTTCGAGGAGGCGTAGACGACCCTCTCGGCGCCCTCCTCGACGGCAACCTCGTAGACGGTGTGAGTGCCGTCGATATTGTTCGCGAGGACGCTGTCCCAGGGGGCGCTGGGCCGGGGGTCGCCCGCGAGATGGATAACGGCGCCGACACCCTCGGCGGCGGGGGCGACGTCCGCGGGGTCCTCGACCTCGCCGGTCCAGTACGGGTGGCCGGGCTCCTCTGCCGGAGGGTTGTGGTACAGCAGCCGCCAGTCGTAGGCGTCACCGAGCCCCTCGAGAATGGCTCGACCGACGTGACCGCCCGCACCCGTGAGCAGAACCGGCTCGTCCATTCACACGGATTCACGCACACTACGAATAAGTAGCCGGCGGTTTGCACACAAGCACTCGGGGCCACCGTTTGCCGGGACCGACGGGCAGTTGTGCCCGCCGGCGGAGACAGGCGTATGGGTGACACCGACCCCACGGACCCGCAGGCCGCCTGTTTCGAGGCCGGTATCAAGTTTGGCTCGCTGTACCACCAGTTCGCGGGCACACCGGTCAGCCCCGCCAGCGCCCCCTCGCTCGCGGCCGCCATGGAGGAGGCCATCGAGAACCAGCCCCACTGCGAGTCTGTCACGGTCGACATCCGCGAGGAGACACTCGCCGAGGCGGTGGCGGACGGTCCGGCGGCGTACACCGAACTCACCGGCCGCTTCTTCGAGGTCGAGTTGCACATCGCCTACGGGGACACGACGGTCGTCGCGGAGATGGCGATGGCCGACGGCTACCCGCTGATGGCTGTCACGGCCGTGCGGGACCGGGGGTGAGGCCACCGGCGTGGTAGCCCGGAGTCGTTCCGTTTCACTTTCAGGTGCGGGCGCGGATTTAACCCCGCCGCGGGCAAAGGCCTGTTATGTCGCAGTCGACACTCGACGACGACGACCTCTTTGGCGAGGCGGCCTCGGAGATGCGCGAGGACGTGGAGGATTCGCTTGCGGCGGTCCACGAGGCACTGCCGGCCGCCACGGACGTCTGGGAGACTGACGCCAGCAACACGCTCGGCGCGCTCAACGGGCTCAAAACCGCCCTGGACGTCGGCGACGCCAGCGACCACCTCCGGGACGCAAAGAAGTGGTACACCATGGGCAAACGTGCCGACGCCTTCGACGACGCCGACGACCTCGCCGCCGACATCGAGGCCGCCGAGGGCCTCGTCGCGGATATCGAGGCGGCCCGCGAGCAGGTCACCGACCTCACCAGCACGCTCCCCCAGCTCAAAACCGCGCTCGAGGAGGGCGGCGGCGACGCCGAGAGCGAGGCCGAGGCGGAGGCCTGACCGACGCCGCTACGTCTCTCTCTGTTCGGACCCCCACTCGCGGGCCGTGACGGCGGCCGCGAGTTCCGCGAGCCCCGCACCGGCGTCGTCGAGGAGGCTCTCACCCTGTTGCTCGTCCGCCTCCTGTGGGTCGCCGACGACACCGTTGCCGGAGAACGCCGCGCTGTCGTAGGCGAGGTTGACGCCCGCCTCCCACTCCCCCCACCGGGCGGCCCCGTCCGCGGCCGCGTCCTCGAGACACCCCTCACGGACGAGTTCGGGCCGGGTCGCAAACAGGAGGCTCGTCTCCATGGCCCCGGCGTGGCCCATCTCGAGGCTGCTGTCGACGGCCTCGAACCAGGTGAACGGGACGGCGTAGGCGGTCCCGTCACGGGTCAGTCGGGCACAAACTTCCCGGAGGGCGTCGACGTTGCCGCCGTGACCGTTGACAACCACGACCCGGTCCCAGCCGTGTGTGGCAAGACTCTCGACGGTCTCGCGGACGTAGGCCCGGAACGTGTCGGGGCTGACCCACAGGCTGCCCGCGAACTGACGGTGTTCCTCGCTGACGCCGACGGGGATAGCGGGCGCAACGGCAACCTCGCCGTCGTACGCCTCCGCCCCGCGGGCGGTGACGGCCTCGGCGGCCAGTGTGTCGGTCCCGAGGGGGGCGTGTGGCCCGTGTTGTTCGGTGCTGCCGACCGGGAGCAGCGCCACGTCGATGTCGGCGCTGTCACCCGCGGTCCCGTCCCTGAGGTCGGTCCACGTCGCCTCCGCGAGATGCATGTCCGGTCTACCGGACCGGCCGGCAAGAAGGTCCCGCCCGCGGGACGCGGCCAACGAGCCTCGTCGCCGTCTCAGTCGTCGGCGTCGGGTGTGGCCTCGGCCTGGCGGCGACTGGCGCGTTCGACGAACTCCTCGGGGAGGTCGTCGATCTCGCCGGCCTGGACGGCCCAGAGGTTGGCGTAAAGCCCGTCCTCGGCCAGCAGGTTCTCGTGGGTCCCCCGCTCGACGACACGGCCGTCCTCGATGACGACGATCTGGTCGGCGTCCTTGACCGTCGAGAGCCGGTGGGCGATCACGAGCGTGGTGCGGTCGGCGGTCAACCGGTCGAGGCTCTTCTGGATCAGGAGTTCGGTCTCCGTGTCGACGTCGGAGGTGGCCTCGTCGAGCAGGAGGATCTCGGGGTCCTGGAGGATCGCACGGGCGATTGCCACCCGCTGGCGCTGGCCGCCGGAGAGTTTCACCCCTCGTTCCCCGACCATCGTGTCGTAGCCGTCGGGGAGGTTCGTGACGAAGTCGTGGGCCTCGGCGGCCTTCGCCGCGGCCACGATATCCTCGTCGTCGGCGTCGGGCAACCCGTAGGCGATGTTGTCACGGACCGTGCCGTAGAAGAGGTAGGTCTCCTGACCGACGTAGCCCATGGCCCTGCGGATGCTCGGTACCGAAACCTCGCGGACGTCGGTCCCGTCGACCCGGACCGCGCCCTCGTCGACGTCGTACAGCCGGAGCATCAGCTTCAGCACGGTCGACTTGCCGGCGCCGGTCGGCCCGACGAGCGCCACCGTGTCCCCGCCCGCTACCTCGAAGCTGACGTCCTCGAGGATCGGCTCGTCGGGGTCGTAGCCAAAGCCGACGTTCTCGTACTCGACCCGTCCGTCCCCGACCTCGAGTTCGGTCGCGTCGGGGCTCTCGGCGATCCGGCTCGGCGTCTCCATGAGCCCGAACACCCGCTCGGCGGAGGCGTATGCCCGCTGGTACATGTTGATGACCTGTCCGAACTGTGCCATCGGCCAGATGAACCGCTGGGTGTAGAGGATGAAGGCGACGAACTGGCCCTCACTGACCCGGCCCTCGAAGACCCACAGCCCGCCGACCAGAAACGTCGCGACAAAGCCCAGCCCGGCCAGCAGCCGCAACCCGGGAAAGAAGGTGATCCGCGTGCGGATGGCGTCCCAGTTGGCGTCGTAGTAGTCCTGGGAGACGTCGTCGACGCGGTCTGACTCGTAGGGCTCGGTGTTCGAACTCTTGATGACGGTGATCCCGCCGAGGTTGTTCTCCAGCCGGGAGTTGAGGGAGCCGACCGTCGACCGGACCTCGGCGTACTTTGGCTGGATGATATCGATGAACTTCCGGGTGAAGATGGCGATCAGTGGCACCGGCAACAGCGCCACCAGCGCGAGTTGCCAGTTCAGCGCAAAGAGGATGACCGCGATGCCGAGCACCATCACCACCAGCCGGGAGACGGAGTTCATCCCGTCGTTGAGGAACTTCTCGAGCCGGTTGACGTCGTTCGAGAGTACCGACATCAACTCGCCGGTCTGCTTGTCGGCGAAAAAGTCCATGTTCAGCCGCTGCATCTTGTCGTAGGTGTCGGTCCGGATATCGTGCTGGACGCCCTGGGCGAAGCGGTTCCACCCCCAGTTGCGGGTGTAGTGGAACACGGCCGCCAGGAGAAAAGCTGTGCCGATGATCCCGGCGGTGAGCCACAGTTGGCCCACCTGGGTGGCCGGGAGCCACGACTCCGGCAGCAGGAAGATACTGAACCCTGCCTCGTTCCGGAAGACCGAGTCGATAGCGACCGCGAGCAACAGCGGCGGCAACAGGTCGAGCACCCGTGCGAGGATGCTACTCGCCAGACCGGCCGCGAAGTAGCCTTTCCGGTCGCGGCCGTACTCGGTGAACAGCCGTACCATCGGCCGGTCGACGTCCTCCCGCTCCTCCTCGAAGGCGTCCGAGTCCGGGCCGGCGTCAATATCCACACTCACAATAGTTGCCGGACGGGCAAAACACCGTCGGGACCGTCGGTTCGCCGCCTCACACCGGGGCGTCGTGCAGGTGTCGGCGGCTGTCACGTCGCGCGAGTCTCATCATCTAGACTCCTCTCTCGCGACGACTCTCATTATCAAGATACTACCCCCATGACTCGTGGGTCGTACGATAGAGACATGTCACGGCATGACACCGCAGCGGGTGACAGACGGAACAGCCAGCAAGACAGGGCGGCTGCTGGGCGGTCGGCCGCCGACGGACCAGGGGAGCTCGACCGCCGTGGGTTCGTCATGTCGACGCTCGCGCTCGTGGGGCTCGGGTCACACTCGCTCAACCTCCCGTCGGGGGTCGCCGGGGGGCAGGGGACGCCCGACGGTAGTGGCGTGCGCGGGCAAGCAGCCAGGCGCCGTCGACGCGAGCGCGCCGCACAACGGCGCCAGGAGTCGGTCCAGGCTAACCTGCGCGACCGCCCGCTCGTCGAACAGCCGACCAGCGGGGACGAGACCCGTTTTGACCGCGGGGTGAACTACGTCGCCTCCTTCTCGAAGGGGCTGCCACACGACGAGTACGGCGAGGTGGACCCCGACGCCTTCGAGGCGCTCGTCGCCGCGCTGGACCAGCCAAACGGCGGCGACTTCGGGGCAATCCCGCAGGCGGGGGTTCGGCCGCTGACGAACCCGGAAGCGGCGGTCAGTTACAACCCGGTCGGACTGGACCCAAACGACGTGTACGCGCCGGCGGCGCCGGCGTTCGACAGCGCCGAGACGGCTGCGGAGATGGTCGAACTGTACTGGATGGCACTGCTCCGGGACGTCCCGTTTCACGCGTACGAGGGTGACGGCCGGGTGGCCGAGGCGGCCGCCGAACTGTCCGGGCTGACCGACTTCGCGGGCCCGACCGACCCCGCGAGCGTGTTCCGGGGGACCGTGCCCGGGGTCAACAGGGGCCCGTTTGTCAGCCAGTTTCTCTACCGGGACTTCGAGCGGGGGGTCCACCGGCGCGACCAGCGACTCAGGGTGTTCGACCCCGACAACGGCGAGTATCTCACCGACTACGACGAGTGGCTGGCGGTCCAGAACGGCCAGACCCCGAACGGCGGGATCAACCACACCACTCCCGGCGGCCCCTCGGCGGCCGACGCCGGCATCCGGACCGACCGAAAGCGGTACATGATCACCGGCCGGGACCTGGCGACGTACGTCGTGGCGAACGTCTCCCAGCAGCCGTACATGAACGCGGCGTTGATCCTCCAGAACAGCGAACTGTTCGACCGGGACCCGCTGGACGATGGCCTGCCGGTCGCGCCGAACGTGCCGGCGGGGTTTGCCGACTACGGCCGGAGCGCCTACCAGTCGCTGCTGGGCGGGATCGTGCAGGCGCACAAACACGCCGCCTGGTATCACAAGTGGCGCGTCCACCGGCGCCTCCGGCCGGAGGCCTTCGGCGGGCGCGTCCACCACGTCCTCGACGGGACGCGGATCGACGGCCAGCCCGCGGCCGACCGGTATCCGGTCCACGGCCAGTTGCTCGACTCCGCCGCCCTCGACCGGACCCGGAGGACCTTCGACACCGCCCTGCTCCCACAGGCGTACCCGGAGGGTGGCCCGACCCACCCCTCATACCCCGGTGGCCACGCGGTCTCGGCGGGCTCGTGTGCGACGGTTCTCAAGGCGTACTTCGACGAGGGGATGCGGCTCCCGCACCCGGTCCGACCGACCACCGACGCCGACGGCCGGTACACCGAACTGGAGCCGGTCGACGCCGACCTCACCGTCGGCGGGGAGCTGAACAAACTGGCGACGAACATCGCCTACGCCCGTAGCTGGGCGGGGATCCACTACC
>CAZQZE010000149.1:0-6234 GCA_964597715.1 uncultured Halobacteriales archaeon | reverse complement strand
GGTCCTGGTCGGGGATGATGTCACAGAGGTTCGTCCACCGGAAGGTGTACATCCGGCCCTCGTCCCGGCGGGTGTAGTCCTCGAAGTAGGCCCGGACCTGTGAGTCGAAGTCGGATTTACCCGAGCCCACCGGCCCCAAGAGCAGAAGAATACGCCGTTCCGGGCCGAGCCCGCGGGCGCCGGATTTGACCTTGTTGACGAACTCGTGGATCGCCTCGTGGATCTCACGGCCGTAAAAGGTGTTTTCCCCGTCGTGGAGTGGGTCCTCGGCAGCCAGCTTGTACTCCACGATCCCCCGGTCCTCGTCGTACTCGGTGTCGTAGAAGTCGAACATGTCGGCGACCCGCTGGTGGGCCGACCGGGTGACCTTCGGGTCCGAGATGACCTCCGAGAGATACCAGTCGAACGAGTGTGTCGTACGGAGGTCCTCCGGGATGCTGTCGCGGTACTCCTTGCTGAGAGTCTCGAGCGTATATTCGGTTGTCATGCTTTGTAGTCGTGGCCGGCGACTACCCCGTGGCGGAGGGGCACGTCAGTGAGAGAGCGGCGGCTCCGGGCGACCACGCGGCTCCTCCGTGTCGACGCCGGCCGTGTCATGTGTGTCCATACCAGGGTACACTAGTCCCCGGCCGGTCGCGAGCGGTGGAGCGGCCGACGGGACGGTACCGGTACTGTTTATTACAAGCGTTCTTTGGGAACATAAGTCTTCTTCCGGCAGTGGTCCCACCGCGCTGAGGCGACCAGCCTGTGGCACACAGACCCGGAGACGGCGACGGCAAGACGTGCCACAGGCCCCCGGCGGCGGCGCTCTTCCCGCCCCCAGTTAAATATCGCCGGCTCCCGGACCGGGGCACTCATTGGGTGGCAGCCACAACCACGGATATGGCACTCGAAAACGTTCCGGAGGGGTGGGTCGTCTGGCACGAGGAGCCGACGAAGCTCGTACTCGCCTACCGCCCGGACGTCTTCGACTCGGACGCCCACCCTGCCCCCTGTCTGCCGACGGTCTACGCGACAAAGGGCAAACGCGACCGCCGGCCCGGCCGGAACGTCCCCGACCCCGACGACCCCTGGTACGTCACTCTCTACCTCGAGCCGGAGGTAGCCCGCAACACCGACGCCTACGAGTCACGCGAGGCGGCCGCGACCGGGGTTCGCGAACTCGCGCAGGCCTTCCACGCCGGGGCAATTGACTACCGCGCCCTCTACCAGGTCCCCCGCGACGCGTACCTCGACCGGTTGGACGAACTCACCGGCGGTCACGTGACCGCGGGTGACGGCGACTGAGAGGCTGCCCGGCCCAGGGGATTGAAGCCGGCCGGCCACGGAGAGTCGGTATGGCGACGCTGACGCTGATCGGGACCCGACTGGCCCAGGAGGGCGAGGAGTTCGTCTACCGCGGCGAGGCGCCGGGCTGTGAGGGCTGTCCCTACCGTGACCAGTGTCTCAACCTCGTCGAGGGGCGGAGGTACCGTGTCGAGAGTGTTCGCGAGAACGCCAGCACGCTCGAGTGTGCCGTCCACGACACCGGTGTGACTGCCGTCGAGGTCGAACCTGCTCCGGTCCAGGCAAACGTCGCCTCGAACGCCGCATACGCGGGTAGCAAGGCGAGCCTGGAGGGCCCCTGCCCACACACCGAGTGCCCGAGTCACGAGTTCTGCGAGCCCGCCGGCGCCGCGTTCGACCGGGAGTACCAGATCGACGCGGTGCACGGCGACCCCCCACACGACTACTGCATGCTCGACCGCGAGCTGACGCTGGTGGAGTTCGCCCCTCCAGAAGGGTAGCCACGCCGGCCTCGCCCCGCCCCACCTGCAGACCGGGCAACAGCGTTACCCCTGGACCGCGACCCCGGCCCTGTCGGGATACGTCCCGAAGGCCCGGTCGTTCCCGGTGATAACCCACCACAGTGTCGCCTGGCAGGGCGTGACCGTGTACGGTTCGTCTGGCCCCTGTGACCGCCGGGGCATCGGGATGTGCGCCCGGACGCTGTCGGCACCCGCGACCGTGTGGACCTCGACGAGGGAGTCTCCGTCGTAGACGGTGTAACCGAAGCTCTGGCCCTCCGCCCGGAGGTGCGCACCCAGGGGGCCTGAACGTTCGGGCCCACCTGGTTTTCACGCCGGATACGCGGTACCGCGTCCGCCTGGAGGGTCCAGGTTCCTCGGCCTGTGAGTGGGGTCCGCCCGTCGTGGCCCGACCCCTCGGTGCGCTCCCGGACGTCCTGTAGCGACACCGTCTGCCGCTGGGTCGGCGCAGGCCGGTATAAGAACACGAGGATACGGGGCCGCGTCATATTTCGGGCTGTCACCGGCGGCCCCGGCGGACTCAGGGCAGGGTCCCGACGCGGTCGGCCGCGTACCCGTAGACGTGTTCGTACCCCTCGGGGGACAACAGGACGGGGTAGAACCCCTCCTCGGCGACCACCTCGGCGCCGTCAGCGGCGGCAAAGGCTGTCCCCGCCGGTACCTCGGTGAAGTTGTCGGCGTAGACCTCGTACTCGCTCGCGGCCCCCTTCGGGATCGGGTCCCGCAGCCGGAACACCGGCAGACCGTCGGCCGGCGGCCGTTCGGCCTCCGGAAGCACCCCCACGGCACCCAGGAAGGCGCGCGCGACACGGGTGGCGTTCGCCGCTGCCGTCTCCGAACCCTGGTAGCCACACTCAACCTCGATCGTCCGTGGAACCGCCTCGAACAGCCGCCCGTCGGTCTCGGTGCCCGCGTCGACGACGGCATCCACACCCAGCCGCGGGCAGATGTGGCGGGCGTAGTCGGTGACCTCGTCGACGATAGCGAAGGGGTTACCGTATGACTGTGTCGAGTGCAAACAGAGGGTGGTACACTCGCCAAAGTGCTCGCCGACCTCCGCGGCCAGCCGCGATTCGTGGGTGTTCCCGTCGGGGTCACCGGGGAACGTCCGGTTCAGGTCCTCCTCGAGATACCGCTCACCTGCCGCCAGCGCCTCCTCGTTTGCGACCGCCAGGGCCACCGGCTGCTGGACGTCGGGGTTCTCCGCCAGCAGGTCCTCGACGGCCCGCATCCCGCAGGGCTCGTCGCCGTGAATGCTCCCAATAACGGCGTACTCGGGCTCCCCGGTCCCTAGCTGTTCGACGCGCATCTCCGGAACATTCAGGCTGTAGCAGTATGAGTCGGACGGTTTGGAGCGGGGGCTGCCGACCGATTTATTTCGGGAGAATCGTATAGGCAACCATGGTGGACCCGTTCGGTGCAGTGAGTTTCATGACCCGGTCGGAGAACCGGGTCGAGGTGCTGGCGGCGCTGTCCGAGGAGACCATGACGGAACGCGACCTGGTCGAGTCGACCGGGATCTCCGACGTGACCGTCAGCCGGAGCCTTGAGGACTTCCTGGACCGGGGGTGGGTCGTCGAAGCCGATACCGGGTACGAGCTGTCGGCCGTCGGCGAGGTCCTCGCTGCCGACTACCGCCGCCTGGAGCGGTCGATGGACGTGGCCTGTCGGCTGGGGCCGGTGCGAGACCTGCTCCCGCTGGCGGAGATGGACTTCGACCTCCGCCTGTTGGCCGACGCTCGGGTCACCGACCCCGAGCAGTTCGACGCGATGCGGACCGTCGACCGGTGGCTGGAACTGATCCGAGGCGCCGACCACATCCGCGTCGTCGCGCTGGCGGCCAACGCTAACGTCGTGGTCTCCGAGACTGTCATCCAAGAGGTCGCCGACAACGGGATGCGCTTCGAGGCAGTGTTAGCCCACGACTACTTCGACCCCCCGGAGGGACGTCCGGACATCCGGGACCTCCACCGGGAGATGCTCGAGGCGGGCGCGGACCTCTACCAACTCCCGCCCGAGACCGCGGTGGAAGCAAGCGTTGCCCTCTACGACGACCTAGCGGCAGTGGCCGGGTTCAGCGAGGACGGCACCCTCAGAGCGGGGATCGAAAGCCGCGCCGACCCGGTCCGGACGTGGGTCCGCGATGAGTTCCGCCGGCACCGGGAGACCGCCGTGTCGCTCTCACCGGAGGACATATAGTTCAGCCCCTGAACGAGTACAACCCGTGTTTGCTCCACACAGTTTGTGTCAATTCGTGGATAACATCTAAGTGGAAAGCGGGCCACCTCGTCAGCGGGGAGTCGGATCCCTCAGGTACGATGAACTTCGCAAACCACGTCGACATCACGGCACGGGAACGACCGGACGCGCTCGCGATGACCGACCCGCAGCGGGAGATGAGTTACGGCGAACTCGCCGCCGAAACAGACGCAGTCGCGAACGGGCTCGCGGACCTGGGCGTCGAGCCCGGCGACACGGTCGCGCTCTTTCTCCCGAACACGGTGACGTTCATGACCACCTACTTCGGCGCGATGAAGCTCGGCGCGGTCCCGGTACCGGTCAACCTCCGGTTCGGCCCGGAGGACATCGGCCACGTCTTCCGGGACGCACAGCCGGAGGTGCTGTTCACGGTCGGTCAGCTCGAGGACGCGGTCGACGCCGACGAGCTGGGCGTCTCGCACACGGTCGTCGCCGGCGGGGAGTCGGGGCTCGACTACGGCGCGTTGGTCGCGGACGCAGAGAAGTCCTTCGACCCGGTGTCGCGCAAGGACACGGAACTGGCAGAACTGCTGTACACCTCGGGGACGACGGGTCGGCCGAAAGGTGTGAAGCACACCCACGGGAACCTCTCGGCCAACGCCCGCGGGGCCGTCCGGTATATGCCCTGGACCAGCGACTCGGTGGCGCTGACGGTCTGCCCCTGTTTCCACGCTTCGGGGCTGAACGTGACGACCACACCGTTCGTGACCGCGGGCGCGGAGAACCACTTCCTCCCTGAGTGGGACGCCGGTGCCGCCCTGGAGACGCTTGCCGCCCGGGATGTCACGGACACGATGTTGATCCCGACGATGCTGCTCGACCTGCTCGAACACGGCACCGAGGGGTACGACCTCTCGGCGCTGGGGCGGGTGGTCGTCGGCGGCTCGCCGATGCCCAAAGAGCGCATCGAGGCTGCCGAGTCCGCCCTCGGGGTCACGCTACTCGAAGGCTACGGCATGACCGAGACCACGCCGCTTGCGGCGATCAACCGCCCGGACCAGGAGGTCCGGAAGGCCGGCAGCATTGGTCCGCCGGCCGAAGAGGTCGTCGACGTCCGCATCGAGGACCCCGACACCGGCAGGGAAGTCGGGACCGACGAGAAGGGGGAACTGCTCTGGCACGGCGACACCGTCATGCCGGGATACTACCAACTCCCGGAGAAAAACGGAGAGGCATTCGTCGAGCGCGAGGGCAAAGAGTGGCTCCGGTCCGGGGACGTCGCCCGAATGGACGCGGACGGTCACCTCTTCATCGAGGACCGCATCGACGACATGATCATCACTGGCGGCGAGAACGTCTACCCCCGGGAGGTCGAGGACGTCATCTACGAACTCGACGGGGTACAGGAGGCGGCCGTGATCGGAACGCCGGACGACCGCCTGGGCGAACAGGTGACGGCGGTCGTCAGGGGTGACGTGACTGCCGCCGACATCGAAGGCGTCTGCCGGGAGCGATTGGCCGACTACAAGATGCCACGGAGCGTCGAGTTCGTCGGGGAGATGCCACAGACCGCCACCCGCAAGATCGACAAGGTCTCGCTGCGCGAGGAGTTCGCCTGAGTTGCTCGACCGCTCCAGTTGCCTCCTGCCACAGGCACGGGCGACTGGTCGACTGCCACGAAGGGTAATCCGGAATCGAGTGCGAGAACGACTGTCGCTACCGAAGGGAGTTCGGGTGCGAGAGCCACTCCTTCACTGCGTGCCGGGCGCGTTCGCGCTCGCCGCGTTCTGCGAGGGGTCTTGCGTCCCCGGGAACGCGCGAAACTACAGGACAGTAGTCCCGTGATAGCGCCATCATCTCGAGCCGCGCCCACAGTATCGGAGAAACACCGACAGTCATCGCCCGCTGGTGGATGTCACTGTCACGGATCCGGGAAGTCTTGCTTGCCCCGCTCCCTGAGCGTCGATATCTCTCCCTCGTAGGATTCGGGGTAGTGTGGCCCGTTCAGACGCGAGTCGACCTCGCCGCCGAGCACGAACAGCGTTGTCGGCGCGTCGATGATCTACATCTCCCACGACCTCTCGACGGTCTCCTACGTCTCGGACTACGTCAACGTGATGTATCTCGGCCGCATCGTAGAGCGGGCACCGACGCTCCGGCTGATCGAGGAGCCAAAACACCCGTACACGGAGGCACTGGTCAGGGCCATCCCTCGCCCGGACCCCCA
>CAZQZE010000148.1:0-6306 GCA_964597715.1 uncultured Halobacteriales archaeon | reverse complement strand
CGCTCCGGGTGTATACCGGCGCGTGACCGGCAATACACGCCGAGAGCTGCTGGAGTTCGTCGCCCGCGTTCATCAGTGTCGGCGAGTTCGGCATGAACGAGAGCCGCTCCATGGCCTCCTGAAACTCCGCGGCCATGGACTCGACGTGCTCACGGACCGCATCGGGGAGCTCGGGAACGACCGTCTCGTAGGCGAACTTGTTGACGTTGTGTTCCGTGAGGACGGTCTCGGTGTCGTCGTCGGCCGAGACGCCTTTGCCGAAGACCTCCTCGGCGAGTTCGTCCCGGCGCGGGTGGTCGGGCTTGAGCTGGTCGGGGGTGACCGTCACCTCTAACCCGTGATTGTCGGCCTCGAAGACGGCCTCCGCCAGCGCGATGTTCCTGCCGACCCGCTCGAAGAGCTCCTCCTGGTCCTCGGCCAGGTCGCCGTTGGCGTCCTTGCGGAGATAGCGCGCCGGGAGGATGTTGTGGTAGGCGTTGTCCGTCAGACGCTCGTCGAGTGTCTCCCCCTCGATGCGTTTGATCGGCAGCGTCAGGTCGTCGGCGTCGGGTGCGCTCACTCCTGCTCACCTCGTGCGATGCGGCGGTGTGCGTGTAGTCGGTTGTGTCTCATTTGTAGCGAATGTTGGGTTGTCTTCGGGGCGGTATAAGACTTCCTTCCGGCGATTCTGTCCTATTTGGTTTGTTGTCACTATACTGTTTGATGGCGGTGGATTGCAGACCGAACCAGGGTGCGTGTTACGAACTGCACAAAGTGGTCGACCGGTCTTAACCCTGACCCGACCGGAGTGAAACTGAAACTGGACGGACCCGAGTCGGAGACGGCGTGGAACCCGCAGTGGAACCGATGGGGGGTTTCGATTGGAGACCTGGACGCGCGGTCAGCCACCCAACTTATACCCCACCACCGGGCCTCTCCCCCGATAGGGCTGCCCTCGTCGCGTGGGACGGCCCTCCCGGGTGCGCTGTGTCGGCGCTCCTCCGGTGAACCGGCGTTCACCGCGCCCGCGGCCGTGTCGTGAGTATTCACCTGACCCCGGCCCGGTGCGTTCCGACCGCGAGTGTTTTGCCCGGCCACTCGCAACTTCGGGCATGGACTACGGGCTGACGGACCAGGCGACCACACTCCGGCGGGAGGTCAGAACCTTCGTCGAGGACGAACTGGCGCCTGTCGCGGCCGAGATCGACCGCGAGGACCGGTATCCCGCGGCCGTACTGGCGGCGCTCGGCGACCACGGGTACACCGGTCTCACCGTCGACACCGACTACGGCGGGGGTGGCGGCTCGGTGCTCGAACTCACGGTGCTGGTCGAGGAACTCTCCCGGGCAAACATGGCGGTCGCCAGCGCGGTCGGGCTCAACCTCGGTGTCGCCGAGGCCATCGAGCGGTTCGGGACCGACGAACAGCGTGAGACCTACCTGCCCGGGATGGCCCGCTTCGAGACGGTTGGTGCGCTGGGTCTGAGCGAGGCCGGCGCCGGCAGCGACAAGTCCGGCATGGAGACGACAGCCCAGCGCGACGGCGACGAGTGGGTGGTCGACGGGCGCAAACGGTGGGTGACGAACTTCGCGAACGCGGATATCGTGTTGACGTATGCGAGAACCGGTGGGGAGTGGCCACGGGGCGTGACCGCCTTCCTGCTCCCGGCCGAGGACCTCGCCGTCGAGACGGCGTGGGAGACCATGGGTGCACGTGGTGTCGAGACTGCGGCCGTGTCCATCGACCGCGTCCGCGTGCCGGAGACGGCGGTCGTCGGCGATGTCGGCGACGGGATGGTCCAGCGCGGCGAGTTGCGGACGGGGGTCAATGTCCCTGCGCGGGCCGTCGGGCTCGCACAGGCCGCCTTCGAGGACGCACGCGAGTTTGCCGGCGAGCGCAAGCAGTTCGGCGGCCCACTGACCGACAAGCAGGGGTTGCGCTGGCGGCTGGCGGAGATGGCCGAGCGCACGGACACCTCACGCCTGCTGGTCCGGCGGGCTGCGAGCCTGGCCGACGCAGGCGACGAGACGGCCCGAGCGAGCAGTATGGCGAAGATCCACGCCACGGAGGCCGCCGTAGCAAACGCCAACGACGCCATGCAGGTCCACGGCGGTGCCGGGTACGTGACCGACACCGACGTCGGCCGGTACCTCCGGGACGCCCGCCTGCTGACGGTCGCCGGCGGGCCAAACGAGGTCCACCGCGACTCCCTCGCCGACGCGCTCCTATAAGCCGTCGAGAAAGTTGCGGACCACGTCGTGACCGACCGCCGTCAGCACCGACTCCGGGTGAAACTGGACGGCCTCGATAGGGTGTTCGCGGTGGCGCACGCCCATTACCAGTTTCTCGCCGTCGGCCTCGGTTGTCGCGGTCACCTCGAACGCCTCGGGGACCTCGACGGCGACCAGGGAGTGGTAGCGCCCGCCCTGGAACCCCTGGTCGAGTCCGGCGTAGACGCCCGCGCCGTCGTGGTCGATCGGGACGGCCTTCCCGTGGACGGGTTCGGGCGCGCGCCCGACCTCACCCCCGTAGGCGTGGACAGCCGCCTCCAGCCCCAGACAGACCCCCAACGTCGGCACCTCGGGGCTGACCTCCCGCAGGAGGGCGTTTGTCACGCCCACGTCACGCTCGTTTTGTGGGTGGCCCGGACCCGGTGAGATGACGATCGCGTCCGGGTCGACCTCCCGGACGCCGGCGAGGTCGGTCGTGTTCCGCCGGACGGTCGTCTCGGCGTGTTCGCTGACGTACTCGACGAGATTGTAGGTAAAGGAGTCGAAGTTGTCGATAAAGAGGACGTGTGGGCTGTCGTCGGTCCCGTCTGTGCCGTCCCCGTCGGCGTCCGCTGTGTTCATCCGTCCACCTCCGGCCCGGCGACACTCCCGGTGTTGTCCTCGCGTTCGATCCGTTCGAGCGCGGCCAGCACACCGTCCATCTTCTGCTCGGTCTCGTCGTACTCCGCGGCGGGGTCGCTGTCGGCGACGATACCCGCGCCGGCCTGGACGGTGACCCGCTGGCGCTCGCCCCCGCCCTCGCCACCCGTCTCGGCCAGTTCCTCGACGGTTGCCGACCGGATGACGATGGCAAAGTCGGCGTCGTCCTGCCAGGAGACGTAGCCGACGCCGCCGCCGTAGGGCCCCCGGGGCGCCCGCTCGAGGTCGTCGATGACCTCCATCGCACGGATCTTCGGGGCGCCCGAGAGCGTCCCCGCCGGGAACGACGCGCGGACGGCGTCGAACGCGTCACAGTCCGCGGAGAGCGTCCCCGTGACCGTCGACTCGATGTGTTGGACGTGAGAGTACTTCAGCACGTTCATGAACTCCCCGACCCGGACGCTCCCCGGCCGGGCGACCCGGCGAACATCGTTGCGTGCCAGGTCGACCAGCATCGTGTGCTCGGCCCGCTCCTTGTCGTCGGCGAGCATCTCGCCGGCCAGCCGGCGGTCCTCGACGGGGCTCGTCCCGCGGGCGCAGGTGCCCGCGATGGGGTTGGACATCACCTCGCTCCCGCTGACCGAGACCAGTGTCTCCGGGCTCGCGCCGACGACTTGGCGGTCGCCGTAGCCCAGCAGGTACATATACGGCGAGGGGTTGACGGAGCGCAGCGCCTGATAGAACCCCAGCGCGTCGACCTCGCCGTAGAGTTCGCGCGTGCGTGAGATGACCCCCTGGTAGATGTCGCCGCTGTAGACGTGTTCTTTCGCGCGCTCGACGGCCCTCTCGTACTCGTCACGCGGGCCGGCGGCCTCGCGCTCCCGGCGGAAGCCGTCGGTCTCGGGTGCGTGGGCCGTCTCCACCAGGCTCGCGACCCGGCCGGCCTCGGCTGTCAGCCGGTCGTAACACGCCCCGGCGTCCTCGCCCTCGCGGAGGATAGGGGTGAAGACGAGCTGGACGCTGTCGTCGGTGTGGTCGAAGACGAGCGTCCGGGTCGTCAGGACGAACTGGGCGTCGGGAAACCGGGAGTCGGGGTGCTCGACCCCGACCTCGTCGAGCCAGAGGTCGTAAACCGCGTCGTAGGAGAGAAAGCCGACCAGCCCGCCCTCGAGGTGCTGGCGGTCGCTGTCGGGAAACCCCCGCAACGGCAGGTCCGGCAACGCCCCACGGAGGCGGTCGACCGTGTCCTCCCCTGTCGGCGAGAGCAGGTCGGCGTACCGGTCGGCGAGCAGGTCCACACGCGCCCCGTCGGGGTCGACAGTCACGACGGCCTCGGGGTCGTACCCGACAAAGGAAAACCGGGCGTGACGGTCCTCGCGAGCGGGTGCAAAGGCCCCATCCGGGTCGCTCGAGGCCACCTTCTCGGCGCTCTCCAACAGGAAGGCGTACTCCCCCGCGTCGGCGTCTGTCGTCCGCCCGGTCAGCGCGGCGTATGCTGCCAGCGGCTCCACGTCGGGCAGGCTGGCCGTCGCCCGCACGACTGCCGGCCGCTCCCCGGCTGCCCGGTCGACGAACGCCTCCCGGGCGCAGTCCATCGCGTGCTCGCCGACACCGGTGTCGGTCACGCTGCCCCCTTCCTGGCCGCGCCGACAAAGGCACGCACCGCGTCGTGGTCCTTGACACCGCCCTCGCGCTCGACGCCGGTGGCCGTGTCGACCGCGAACGGTTGGACAGTCTCGACCGCCTCGGCGACGTTCTCCGGCGTGAGACCCCCGGCGAGGACCACCGGTACGTCCAGGGCCGCCACCCGCTCGCGGGTCTGTTCCCAGTCGACGGTCGTACCGGTGCCGCCGCCGCCCTCCGCGTCCGTCGAGTCCACCAGCAACGCGTCGGCAACCGCCGCGTATCCTGCGAGGTCGTCGTCGACGCCGACGGCGGCGACAACGTCAGCGTCGATACGAGCCCGGAGACCGCCAACCTTCTCGGGCGGGAGTGTCGCGTAGACCTGGACGGCGTCGGCGGCAACCTCGCGTTGGAGGGCAACGGCGTTCTGGACGCTGTCTGGCATCGTCACGAGCACGCTCGTCACCAGCGGCGGCACACCGGCAACGAGAGTCGCGGCCCGCTCGGCCGACACCTCGCGGGGCGTGTCGACGGGGACATCGGCGATAACGCCGACCGCGTCGGCCCCCGCCGCGACGACGGCCGCTCGGTCGGGTTCGCGGGTGACCCCACAGACCTTGACACGAGTCATGTTTCCAGCGCCCGGAGGTCGTCGAGCTTTGCGGCGGCCGCGCCGGAGTCGATAGCCGCCGCCGCGCGGTCGACACCGTCGACGAGCGTGTCCGCCACACCGGCGACGTAGACCGCGGCGCCCGCGTTTGCGAGAACGATCTCGCGTTTGGCGCCCCGCCGCTCGCCGTCGAGAAGTGCCCGCATGTCCGCGGCGTTCTCCTCGGGGGAACCGCCCGCGACGGCCTCGATTGCGTGTCGCTCCAGCCCCAGGTCGGCCGGCGTGAGGGTGTACTCCGAGAGGTCCTCGCCGTCGACCTCGGCGACGGTCGTCTCGCCGTGAACGGCGACCTCGTCGAGCCCCGACCCGTGGACGACCATCGCGCGCCCGACATCCATCCGGGTGAGCGCACGAGCGAGCACGGGCACGAGGGCGGGGTCGTAGACGCCGACGACCTGGGCGTCCGCCCCGGCAGGGTTGGTCAGCGGGCCAAGCACGTTGAAGACGGTGCGCATCCCGAGTTCCTTCCGAGGGCCGATGACCGCCTTCATCGCCGGGTGAAAGACGGGTGCGAGCATGAAGCCGACCCCTTCACCCTCGATGTGCCTCTCGACGGCGGCGGGTTCGGCCTTCACGTTCACACCGACCTCCTGGAGCACGTCGGCGCTGCCCGAGGCCGAGGAGACCGAGTAGTTGCCGTGTTTGGCGACGGGTACGCCCGCCCCGGCGGCGACCATCGCGCTGGTCGTCGAGACGTTGATCGTGTCGTAGTCGTCGCCGCCGGTTCCGCAGGTGTCCACCAGCGGCTCCCGGTCCGGGTCGATCGTCCGGGCGGCGTCACGCATCCCCTCGGCGAAACCCGCAATCTCGGTCTCGGTCTCACCCTTCGAGCGTAATCCGGCCAGCAACGCGCCGATCTGTGCCTCTGTTGCCCCCTCGAAGACCGCTGTGGCCGCCTCCCGGGCCTCGGCCTGTGTAAGATTCTCGCCGTCTGTCACTCGTTCGATATAATCCTGCATCTGTTGTCACCAGTGTACGCTTTCGTATTGTAGTGAACAAATCCGTACATTGACTTAACCCTGTCGCCCGCGAGTCAGGAGCGCGTGTCCGCGAGTTCGAAACATTCAATTGTCCCTGCGAGGAATTTTAAATTGCACTGAGGCAGGCCGGGGGTTCGTGGTCTAGGCTGGTTATGACACCTCCTTGACATGGAGGAGGCCGGCA
>CAZQZE010000147.1:0-6315 GCA_964597715.1 uncultured Halobacteriales archaeon | reverse complement strand
ACGTCGGCGGCCAGCTGAAGGTGGCCGGCGACCTCGACATCGGCGACGACGTCGATATCGACGACGGCTTCGAGGCCGCAGGGTGGATCGTCATTCGCAATCCAATGCCAACCATCACCTTCCTGTTCGTCTACCTCTCACAGCTGTTGCGGATCGGCGAGGAGGAGGCCGCCGAGGAGATGGTCGAGGCGCTGATGAGCGACGAGCGCGAGCACCAGCCGGTCGTGGTCCCGCGGTCGGCCCGGGTGGGTGACGACGCCTGGCGGGTCTCCACCCCGGGACGGGTCGGCGACGACTGCCGGCTCCACGGCAACATCCGCGCCGAGTCGCTGGTCGTCGGCCGGGACAACGAGGTCTTTGGGAGCCTCCGCGCAAAGGAGGGGGTGACTGTCGGGGCCGACACCGAGGTAACCGGGAACGTCACCACCCGCTCGGGGACGGTTCGTATCGGCCCCGGTGTGGAGGTTCGCGGCGACATCTCCGGGGACTACGTCGAGGTCCACCGCGAGGCGACTGTCGAGGGTGCCATCCGCGCCGGCGACGAGATGTCGATGGTTTCGGAGCCGGTCCTGGACGACGAGGTGGTCACGGGCACGAGGCCGGCGGTCGAACCGGAGTCGGTGCCTGACCCCGACCCGACGCCGGCGATCACCCGGGCCGACCGGAACACCGGCGGCGAACAGACCGCGGACACCGACGACGAGAGCGTGACGACGGGGCCCGAGACAGGGTCCCCGGACTGACCGGCCCCCGACCCCGAGGGCCGGGTGGGTGAGGGCGAGACGCCGGCGGCGCCCCCGCTGTTCAGTAACCGAAAGGCGCTTTCCGCCGTCCCGAGTAGCCCCGATATGCTCTCTCTCGCGCTTGCCGGCAAGCCAAACGCCGGCAAGTCGACGTTCTATACGGCGGCCACGATGGCCGAGGTGGAGGTGGGTAACTACCCGTTCACGACGATCGACGCGAACCGTGGGGTCAGCCACGTCCGGACGGCGTGTCCCTGTCTCGACCGCGACCGTCGGTGTGACAGCGACAACTGTCGGGCGGGTAAACGCTACGTTCCCGTGGAGTTGCTCGACGTCGCAGGGCTCGTCCCGGGCGCCCACGAGGGCCGGGGGCTCGGTAACCAGTTCCTGGACGAACTCACCACCGCCGACGCGATCCTCCACGTCGTCGACGCCTCGGGTGGTACGAACGCCGAGGGGGAGCCCGTCGAGGTCGGTGACCACGACCCCGTCGAGGACCTCGCCTTTGTCGAGACGGAGATGGACCGCTGGCTCGCCGGGATCGTCGCCGACAACTGGGACGGGGTCAAGCGCCAGTCCCGGTCGCCGGACTTCGACATCGACGAGGCGCTGACGGAGATGCTGACCGGTGTGGGCGCGACAGCCGCGGATGTCGGGGCGGTGTTGCGGGCTGTCGACTACCCGTCGGACCCGCGGGAGTGGGACGACGAGGACCGTCGGCGGCTGGCCTCGGCGGTGCGGGAGCGGACCAAGCCGGTCGTCGTCGTGGCGAACAAGGCCGACATCGCGCCGGCAGGGGCGGTCGACCGGCTCCGCGAACACGCCGAGCGGGTCATCCCGGCGACCGCCGAGGGGGAACTCGCGCTCCGGCGGGCCGCGGAGGCGGGGCTGGTCGATTACGACCCCGGTGACCCCGACTTCGAGGTGTTGGGCGGGTTGAGCGACCAGCAGGAGCAGGGGCTCGAACAGGTCCGGGCGGTGATGGAGCGCAACGGTGGGACGGGCGTCCAGGCGGCACTTGACACTGCGGTCGACGACCGACTGGACCGGATCACGGTCTATCCCGTCGAGAACGAGACCCGGTGGACCGACGGGCAGGGCCGAACGCTCCCGGACGCCCACCTGCTCCCCGCCGGCGCGACCCCGCCGGACCTCGCATATGCTGTGCACTCGGATATCGGCGAGGGGTACCTCTACGCCGTCGACGCCCGGCGGGACCGGCAGGTCGGCGAGGACCACGAACTCTCGGAGGGTGACGTGGTCAAGGTCGTCAGCTCGAACTGAACGGGTGTGACAGGGCCGGCTCAGATGACGGCGCCGATGTAGCCGTCGATGAGGAAAAACACCACCTGGTAAGCGGCATACGCAAAGGCAACCAGACCGGCGGCGAGTGCCCCCTTCGGGCGGTCGAGCGGGACGTCGCGGCGGGCCTCGGCCTTCCGGGCCTCGAACTCGAAGAAGTCGGTGAGAAAGAGGGTCAACACGAGCACGGACATGACCATGCCGGCGTGGGCGTCGAGCGTCAGATAGTACAGCGAGACGACGATCAGGGCGACGTTTGCGACCTCGTGTGGGAGCACCCGGGAGACTGCCTCCGGTCCGTCCTCGGCCTGGCGCCGGTGGCGGCTGTGGGCGAGAAACCGCGTGAGGAAGTTTCCGACCACCAGGACGAGCAGGAGTACCTCGACGACGAGCACCTCGCCAATGCCCACCTCGGCGCCCAGCACCCCGTCGACGGGGCCGAACAGTCTGACGATTGGGGCCATACTCGAACGTCCACACTACCCGCATTAGAACTTTTCCACTCGCCTCCGGCCACCGACCCGGTGTCCCGTGTCGGGTCGACACCGGGGCTCGCCGAGCAGTGCAAACAGCGACGCCACCCGGCCGAGTGGGTGGTTTTTTCAGGTCCTGTGCCGAGAACGTGGGTATGCAGGACGTACTCGCCGAGTGGCGGCCGGCGGTCAACGAGGCTATCCGGGAGTTGCTCCCCCGGGAGGTGGAGGAGGCGTATCTGGGCGAGTTCTTCGGCGAGCCGAGCTACGCGTACCACGCGGAAGCCGTGCAGCAGGCGCTGGCCGACCCTATCTGGGAACTGCTGGACCGCGGGGGCAAACGCTGGCGTGCGGTCCTCTTTCTCATCATGGTCGACGCCTTTGACGAGGACCCCGAGGCGTATCTCCCCTACGCCACCATCCCCGAGATCCTCCACAACGGGACGATCATCGTCGACGACGTGGAGGACGAGGCGCGGATGCGTCGGGGCGAGCCGGCATTACACCACGGCCACGGCACCGACATCGCGCTCAACGCCGGCAACGCGATGTACTTTGTTCCGCTGAAGGTGATCGCCCGCAACTCACAGACCCTCTCGCCGACCCAGCAACTCGACGCCTACGAGATGTTGACCCACGAGCTCAACCGGACACACCTGGGTCAGGGGATGGATATCTACTGGCACAACCAGAAGCCCGTGGCCGTCGACGAGCCCCAGTACTTCGAGATGTGTGCCTGCAAGACCGGCTGTCTGGCACGCATCGTCGCCCGGCTGGCAGCCATCGTCACCGGCCAGTCCGAGGACGTCCAGCAGGACGCCGCCCGGTACGCCGAGGAGATGTCGATCGCCTTTCAGATCGGCGACGACATCCTCGACGTCGAGCACACCCTCGACCAGGCCGGTGAGTTCGGCAAGGAGTTCGGCAACGACATCCGCGAGGGAAAAAAGACCCTGATGGTCATCCGCACCGCGGAGGTCGCCCCACCCGAGGATGTCGCCCGGCTCGAGGAGGTGCTCTGGGCGGCGGAGAACACCGACGAGGAGATCATCGAGGCTATCGAGATCATGCAGGCGGCCGGCGCCGTCGAGTACGCCCGCAAACGGGCCCGGGACCTCGCGGAGAACGCCCGCGCTCACCTCGACGGCCTCGACCTGGAGCCCGGCCCGGAGGAGCAGCTCCGGGAGTTCACCCGGTTCGTGATCCAGCGGCAGGTCTGAGACTGTCGGCTGTCCCATCACCGGCTGTCGAGTATCTCCACGTACGTACAGCCAACAGTACGAGACGGATAGAGTGCTGACCTTTTTACCGGGTGGTGGCGATAGACCGGTAGTGACAGGTTGTGGCGACTGACCACAGCGAGGGCGTCAAGGAGGGTATCTCGGTTGCCGAGCGGCTCCCGCCGAGGGATGCCGGTGACGTGCTCGTCTGTGGGCCGGCAATGAGCGGTAAGACCCGGATGGCTCTGGAGCTGTTGGTCACAGCCGTCGTCGAGACCGAGGGGCGCCCGTTTTACGTCACGACCGCCGGCTCCGCCACCGACGCACGGGCCCGGCTGGACGCGCGAACGCCGGAGCGTGTGTCGCTGCCGAGGCCCGCGGTCGTCGCCTGTGACGGCGGCCCCGAGCCCGACGAGTTCACCCGGTCGGTGGACACGCCGGGCAATCTCACGGGGGTCGCCAGCGTGCTCACGGAGATGTACGACAGGAGCAAACGGAGCCAGCAACTCGGCTCGCGCGTGCTCGTCGACAACGTCACCGCACTGCTGGTCGCGACCGACCTGGAGCCGGCATACCGGTTCATGCACGCGCTGATGATCCGGGTGTCGAAGGCCGGCGGTCAGACGATCGCCACGCTCGACACCGACGGGCTCGCCGGCGGGGAGCGCCCGGCGCTGACGGACCTGTTCGACACCGTCGTCGAGGTGCGCCGCCCCGACGGCTCCGACCCGGAGTATCGCCTGCACGACAGCGACGACTGGCACGGCTACCTGCTGCCGGAACGGGACAGATGAAAACACTACTCGAACGACTCAGAGACCGGGCACGGACGCTGACCATCTACGACTACGACGGCTCCCAGGAGCGTCTCGAGACGCTGGCCGGCCACCTGGCGGGCTACGGGGTCGCGGTTCGAACCGCGGCCACGGACCGCGGCAAGCCGGCGACCGTTCCGGTGTTCCACCACGGCGACGAGGTGTTCGGGACGGTCGCCCTCGACGACCTGCTCCCGGCGGACGGTATCGAGCGGGCCTTCGCCGGCGAGGACCCGTTCGACCCCGCGGTGCTCCCGTTCGACGTCGACACAGACGTGACGGTGTCGCCGGGGACCAGCCACGGGCAGATGGTCGACGTCTCCCGGCAACTCGAGCAGCGGGCGCTGGACCACGGCGAGGGGTGGCTCCGGGTCGGCTTCCAGGAGCTATCGACGATGGCGGAGTCCTCGCGGACGAAGTCGGTCTACCGCCGGCTCGCCGAGACCGGCCTCGACGTGGCGGTTGTCGGCTACCCCGACGCCGGCCTCTCGGGCCAGCCGTTTGGGGTCATCCCCGACGAGGAAGGGACCTTCCAGAGCTACTGGTTTCTGCTGTACGACGGCGGTCAGCCGGAGGCGAAGGCGGCGCTCGTCGCCAAACACCACGACCCGTCGCTGTACGAGGCGTTTTGGACGGTCGACCCCGAGACCGTCGACGAGTTGGTGGCGATGGCGCGGGAGAACTACCCCGTCCTGGGGTGAGACGGGCGACAGCCGACGGACAGCCCCCGAAGGATTATTCGGCGCGCGACACCAACAGACGGTATGGTTGTCTTTCCGGACCTGTTGCAGGTGGGCCTGCCGACGATCCTGTTGCTCGTCGGCACGGGGCTCATCGTGGCCGAGGCCTTCGCCCCCGGTGCACACTTCTTTGTGGCCGGGGTATCGCTGTTTGCCGCCGGTCTCGTCGGGTTTGTCCTCCCGCCGGCGCTCGGCATTCTCAACGTACTGATCCTCGCAGCGGTGGTTCTCGGGGCCGGGGCGGCTACCCTCTACGGCTACCAGCAGTTCGATATCCGCACCGGCGCCGGCGTCGACCAGACCTCGGACTCGGACTCGCTGCGCGGCCAGAGTGGCCGGGTGACCGAGCGTGTCTCCCCGACCGAAGGGAGGGTGAAACTGGAGGACGGCGGCTTCAACCCCAACTACCAGGCCCGGAGTATCGACGGCGACATCCCGGAGGGGACGGAGGTACTGGTCCTCGACCCCGGCGGCGGGAACGTCCTGACTGTCGAGGCCGTCGAGAACATCGCCGACGACATCGACCGCGAACTGGCCCGCGACCGGCGGGCGACCGAGGAGGAGTCCTCGGCGGCGAGTGACGCCGAACCGGGCGGACAGCCGGAGCGCGAGGCCGAGCGGGAGCCCGGTTCGAGCGCCTGAGGCGACGGCCGCGGGGAAGGCTTTTGCGTGAACACACCCAAAAGAGAGTGTTATGTCCCTGGTGTTACAGCTGTTTAGCCCGCTCCCGCTGGTGGCGGTTGTGGTCCTGCTGCTCGCCATCGTGACGGTCTACAACAGCATCGTCATTGTCGACGCGACCGAGAAGCGGGCGTACACGCGCTTCGGGAAGTATCAGGGGCTGCTCGAGCCCGGCCCCCAGTTCGTGTTGCCCTTCGTCACGAAGACCTACCGCTTCGATATGCGGACACAGACCCTCGACGTGCCCCGACAGGAGGCCATCACGCGGGACAACTCCCCCGTGACGGCCGACGCCGTCGTCTACATCAAGGTGATGGACGCCGAGAAGGCCTACCTCCAGG
>CAZQZE010000146.1:0-6348 GCA_964597715.1 uncultured Halobacteriales archaeon | reverse complement strand
GGCTGGTCGACGAGGTGGAGTACGTCACCGGTCCGGGCCGGAACGTGACGACGGTGGTCACCCAGTACGGCACCCTCCGGAAGGTCGACGGCGAACTCCAGGTCGACACGGTCCACGTCCCGCCCGGGGGGTCGGCCGAGACGCGTCTTGCGGCCCTCGAAGACGCGGTAGGGTGGGACCTCGGCCGGACCGGGGATATCGACGAGCGCGGCTGGCGCGGGCGCGACGCGGAACTGGTCGAGGTGCTCCGGTCGGTCGACCCACACGGTGACTTCAGGCTGTAGTTTTACACGAATACGCTGGACATATTTTGTATTTCAAACCGCGCTGGTTTGTTATCTACCAGCCAAACTTGCGAAAGCAGTTCATTTATTTACTTCGGGTGTGGTCAACGCATAGGAGGAATCAACTGTGGCAGAGAGGATAGCGGACCCGGAGACAGGTGCTGGGAGTCGTGAACGGACCGGTCACAGGCCTGCCGCGTGTGACATCTCACTCTACCTGCGGGCGTCGCCGACAGCGGTCGGGAAGCGTCGGCAGGAGCGAATCGAGGAGCGCCTCTCGGGGCTCGTCGACGAGGGGGCTCTGGGGTCGCTCTCGGTCGAGCGATGGCCGGACAAGCTCAGGGTCGGCCCCGACGAGGACCCCACACTCGCGGCTCGCTACGAGGAACTCGTCGCCGCCGCCGACGAGGCCGGCGCCCGGCTGGCGCCGTTTTTCGAGGACCGGGGCGGCATCGAGGGGTTCATCCAGAACTACGCCGACACACGGGTGCTCACCTTTCCTGTAATCGCCGTTGTCGTCGAACACGAGGACGAGGTGGTCGGGCTGTACCCCTGTCGTCGCGAGGGCGCCCACCACCGCGTTGAGGAGGCCGTAGAGACCCTTGCCGCGGGTGCGTCCCCCGACAACCTCCGGTGAGACGGCCGCCCACGCCGTTCGCCGGGGGCGTCACCCCATCTGTACGGCCGGGGCTGTCGCTACCCACAAGTAGGAGGGCTCTGTACCCCCACGTGAACCCATGTCAGAGAAGACAGCGACCGACCCCGACATCGACGTCCACGGCTCCGAGGAGAAGGTCGACCAGCTCGGGACCGACTTCACCGACGCGCTCGGCGTCTCCTGGATCTACTGGTTCGGCGGCCTCCTCATGGCCGCGGCCGCGTGGTACGAGATCACGAACAACGTCAGCCCCTCCTTCGTCGGGGAGCTGGTCTTTGGGGTCTCGGCGTTCCTGCTGTTTTTCCTCGCGGCGGTGAAGTTCCTCGGCCGTTGGGCCGCCGTCGACATCATCCAGCTGTAGCCCGGTCGGCTCACCGCCCCTCGAACTCGGGGTCCCGCCCCTCTAGCTGTGCCTCGAACCCCTCGGTCCGGTCCTCGGTCCCGTAGACCGCCATCGCCAGCGCGTGCTCGTGGTCCAGCCCGTCCTCGAGGGGTACGTCGAAGGTGTGGTCGAACGCCCGAAGCGCGTTGCGCACCCCGAGTGGTGCCTTCTCGGTCAACTCGTCGGCGAGCCCGCGGGCCCGGTCGAGGACGTCCTCGGTCGGGCGGGTCTCGGTCACCAGGTCGGCCCGGTTTGCCTCCTCCGGGTCGATGAACTCGCCGGTCAGGACGAGTTCCTTTGCCTTCGCGAGCCCGACTAGCCGGGGGAGTCGCTGGGTCGACCCCTGGTGAGGGAAGATACCCAGGTCCACCTCGATGACCCCGTACTTCGCGGACTCGTCCAGGACACGAAAGTCACAGGGTAGCGTCAGTTCGAACCCGCCGGCGATGGCCGCGCCCTCGACGGCCGCGACAGTCGGCGTGGTCATCCCGTCGATGGTGTCGAGCAGCCCCCGGAAGTCCCGGTGGAGCGCGTCGTGGTCGGCGACATCGTTGTCGTGCATCATCTCCAGGTCGAAGCCGGCACACAGGACGCCACCCTCGCCCCGCACCACCGCGGCGCGGACCCCGGGTGCGTCGTCGACCGCCTCGACCGCCTCCCGGAGGTCCACGACCGCCTCGTGGGACAGTGAGTTCGACGTCTCCCCGCGTGTGATGACAACCTCGGCGCGGTGGCCGTCGGTGTCGACCCTGACGTGGTCGCTGTCGAGTGACTGCATACACACAGATGGCACACCGCAGTGAAAAGCCGGTCGCCGTGGCGTCGGCCCGGAGCCGGACGGGATTATTCACCGTAGATATCCGTGTCGGGGTTGAAGTTCGACCATCCCTCCCAGAACAGCGGCGGCTTGTCGTTGGCCGGGTCGAGGGTCGTCCCCTCGTGTGGCCCGTCGACCGCCCGGCCGGTCGCCCGTGTCCAGCGCGAGCCGCCGGCCGCCAGCAGGTCCGCGTCGACGGCCTCGAAGCGGAGTGTCTCCGCCCCGACGCGGCGAATATACGCCGCCATACCCCCGGCGGGGGTCGTCGTCACGGCGACCGGGAGGCCGCCGACCCGGTCGTTGACCACCCCCGCGTCGCGGACGTCACCGAAGGGGTAGGCCCGGGCGACCCCGTCGTGTCGCACGCCGATGACGAACGTCCGGCTGTAGAGCCCCTCGTCGGCCTCGTACTTGTAGCCGATCAGCTGGCCGTCGGAGCTCGAGCGGGGGTTGAAGTAGTCCCGTGTCGCGTCCCGACCCCTGACCGTGTTCGAGCGTGGCGGGGGCAGTAACACCTCCGTCCCCGGGTGCCGGTCCTGCCACTCACCCCAGGAGGTGAACGTCGAGGGACGCAGCGACAGACGGGTGCCGGTCTGTGGGCCCTGGATGGCCGCCGCCAGCAGCTGGCTCCACAGCGACCCCGTCGCCCGGTCGTACATGACGAGGTCGTTGCGCCAGAGCTTTCCCGAGACACCGAAGACAGTCGGGTCGCCGCCGACGGTCCGCTCGGCGACAATACTGCTCCCACAGAGCGGGCAGTAGGTGACCAGCAACGGCCCGCCCAACCGGTCGTTGACCACCTCGTGCCAGTTCAGTATCCGGAGCGGGTACGCCCGGGCCGTGTCGCCGCGCTCGACACCGACAACGGGTGCGTCCTCGGGCAACAGCGGCCGGTCGGCGCCCTCGGGTGCCTCGAGCCCCGACCAGTCGGCGGCAAACGTGGGGTCGACGATGGCCGCGATCCGGTCTTTCGGGAGCGGCTGGCGCAGCGCCGAGCCCGGGACCGGGAGGTCGACATCGCGGACGGTCGCGGTCGGTGTCGGGGTGGCCGTGGCTGTCGTGTCGACCGGCTCGCCGGCCGGGTCCGTCGCAGGTGTCCCGCTGTTACCCCCGGCACAGCCGGCGAGTGTCGTCGCCCCGGCCGCGAGCGCCGCGAGGAGCCGCCGCCGTCGCATACCGGAGCCTGGCACCGGGCGAACAAAAGTGTAGACGGGAGGTGCGCGCCGGTCACACGACCGTGACTCACACCCTATCCCGGGGCCGAGAGCAGTGGGTGACGGTCACCCGACCCCGAGCAGCCGGAGCCCCTCGAACTCGAAGACGAACAGGAACACCTGCGCGAGGCCGGCGACCGCGAGCAACACGCCGGCGACACGCTCGACCCGGCCGGTATACGCCGAGAGCCGCCGGAGCAACGCCCCCCTGCCGAGGCCGGCGGCAACCGAGACCACGACCATCACGGCACTCATGCCCGCGACGTAGGCGAGCAGCGTCCACAGACCGAGCAGCGGGTCGACCGCGAGCGCGCCGGCAACGACCGAAAAGGAGAGGAGGGCGGTACAGCCGGCGGCGGCGACGGCATACACCGCTCCAAAGAGCACGAACCCCAGCGCCGAGCGGCGGCGTTCGGGCAGCGGGACACGCACCGACGGCGACCGGCCGGCCGCCATCGCCCCGCCCAGGACCACGAGCAGCGGGCCGACGAGGAGTTCGACGAGGATGATGTCCTGGAGCGCGGCCGTCCCGACGGCGAGGACG
This sequence comes from uncultured Halobacteriales archaeon, assembly GCA_964597715.1. Classification (GTDB taxonomy): domain Archaea; phylum Halobacteriota; class Halobacteria; order Halobacteriales; family Haloarculaceae; genus Salinirussus. Next base: position 2,449 of record CAZQZE010000146.1, on the reverse strand, counting down.
ACCCCGCCGAGTGTCGCATAGACCAGCCAGAAGCCGACGCTGACGAGCACCCCGACGCCGGCGGCCCGGGCGACGGTGCCCAGCCGTGAGTCGGCGGACTCGGCGTTGCCCAGGAAGTACGCCAGATACCCGGGCAACAGGGGGAACGCACAGGGGGCAAAGAAGGTCGACCCGCCGAGGACGAGCGCAAACCACAGTTGTGCGGCGGCCATTGTCAGTCGAGAGCCCGCCTGACCGCTTCGAGAAGTGTGTCTCGCCCCGCCAACCCGGTGTGGCGCCAGGTGACGGTGCCGTCCGGCCTGACGACCAGCAGCGTCGGGACGCCCGTCACGGAGTACTCGCGGACCGCGCGGCTCCGCGGGTCCGTGGCGACGGGCCAGGTCCCGTCGTGTTGCTGCCAGAACTCCCGTACCGCGGCCTCGTCGGCCTCGCTGGTGACCGACACCATCCGCAGGTCCGCCGGCGCAACCGTCGACCGGACCGTCCGGAGCGTCTCCATCTGGGGAATACAGGGCACACACCAGGTGGCAAAGAAATCGAGCAGGACGGGCCGGTCAGCCGGCCGGAGCGACACCGTTTCGCCCGGCGAGCCACCGACAGCGAGGGTCTCCAGGCTGAGACTGTCCTGGCTGTCGGTGGCAGTCCCGTCGGCCCCCTGGGCGTCGACAGCGGGGTCCGGGTCGGCGACCAGCCCCGAACAGCCGGCGAGTGCGGCCACACCGGCCGCGGCTGCCGCCAGCGCCTGACGGCGCGTGGCGGGTGACCCCGTGCCGTCCCCGGCGGGGGCGCCACCCGACTCCGGCCTGCCGGCCCGGTTCATACACGCCGTCTTGGGTAGCAACGCTGAAAAGTTACTGCCGGTTGGGGCCGTCCTCGCACAACCGTGTGACCCTCGACTGCGGTCTGTCGCCTCGCTATCCGAGGTCGTGAAACGTCACCTCGTCGGCCGCCGTGTCGAGGACGACAGCCGCCGGCGGGTTGCCGCCCGACGGGTCGAGTGGGATCCCGCCGGGGTTGATGTGGACGGTCCCGTTCCGGCGCTCGTGGACCTGTTCGTGTGTGTGTCCCCGCAGGACGTAGTCGTAGGTGCCGGAGTCGACCAGCGCGCCGACGACGGCCTCGCTGGTGCCGTGGTAGACGGCCACGTGGGCCGTCTCCAGTTCGAGTTCGCCCATCTCGCCGAGGTAGGCGCCAAACTCCTCGACCAGTGACTGTAGCGCCCACTCGCCGTCGTTGTTCCCGCGGGCGGCGTAGAACTCGAACTCGTCGGTGTCGAACAGTCGGGCGGTAAACGGGGAGATGACATCCCCGCAGTGGACGACCATGTCGACGTCCGCGGCGACAAAGCGGTCGACCGCGGCCTGTGCGACCCCGAGGTTGTCGTGGGTATCCGAGACGACGCCAACCTGCATACGGTCGAGTTCGGCCGACAGGGGCTTAACAGTGACCGTTATGACGGTCGTCGGTGTGGCGGGCCACCTGACGCCTGTCGAGGAACGGCGACAGGAGCGAGTTAGTCGAGGTCGAAGCGGTCGTTTCGCATGACCTTCGTCCAGGCGTCGACAAAGTCCTGGACGAACTGCTCCTCGCCGTCGTCGCCGGCGTAGACCTCCGCGATGGCCCGGAGCCGGGCGTTCGACCCGAAGACCAGGTCGACACGGGTCCCCTCCCACTTGAAGTCGCCCGTCTCGCGGTCGTAGCCCTCGTAGACGTGGTCCGAGGACCGGGACTGCTCCCACTCCGTGTCCATGCTGAGCAGGTTCACAAAGTAGTCGTTGGTCAGGGTCCCCGGCCGGTCGGTAAAGACGCCGAGGTGGGTGTCCTGGTAGGTCGCCTTCAGGGCACGCATCCCACCGACCAGCGCCGTCATCTCGTCGGCCGTCAGGTTCAGCAGTTCCGCCTTGTCGACCAGCAGCTTCTCGGCCGGCTCGTCGACGTCGTCACGGATGTAGTTGCGGAACCCGTCGACAGTCGGCTTGAGTGCCTCGAAGGAGTCGACGTCAGTCTGCTCCGGCGACGCGTCGGTCCGTCCGGGGTCGAACGGCACCTCGACGTCGTAGCCGGCGGCGGCAGCCGCCTGCTCGACCGCCGCGTTGCCGCCAAGCACGATGAGGTCGGCAAGCGACACACGGACGTCGTCACTCCGGCCGGCGTTGAACTCCTCCTGGACCCCCTGGATGGTGTCGAGTGCCGTCTCCAGCCGGCCGGGCTCGTTGACCTCCCAGTTTCGCTGTGGGTCGAGGCGCACCCGCGCCCCGTTCGCGCCGCCACGCTTGTCGCTGTCTCGGTATGTCGAGGCCGACGCCCAGGCGGTCTTGACCAACTGCGCGGTCGACAGGTCCGTCCCGAGGAGCGCGGTCTTTAGCTGGGCGATATCGTCGGCGTCGGCCAACTCGTGGTCGGCCGCCGGGAGGGGGTCCTGCGAGACCATCGTCTCCTCGGGCACCTC
>CAZQZE010000145.1:319-6356 GCA_964597715.1 uncultured Halobacteriales archaeon | reverse complement strand
TCTCCGGGGAGTACGCGATGCTCCAGGCTGCCGCCGAGAAGGGGTGGCTCGACCTCGAGGCCGTGGCCCACGAGTCGCTGCTGTCGATCAAGCGTGCCGGTGCGGACCTCATCCTGACCTACTTCGCCGAGGACGTCGCCCGCGAGCTGTAGCGGTTGGCCGCCTGTTGGCCACGGCTCAGGCAGCGTCGGGTGGCCGGTCGGCGTCGGGCTCGGCCGGTCGGAGCCACACCCGGACCCTCGTCCAGCCGTCACACCGCTGGTAGCCGAGGTGACCGCCGCAGGCCTCGGCAACCCACCGGGCGAGCCACAGGCCGATCCCGGTGTTGTGCTGGAGCTGTGTGATATCACTGTCCTCGAAGACCGGGCCCCTGACCGACCGGGGGATCCCGGGGCCGTCGTCGGCAACCTCGACCGCCACACGGTCCTGTCGCCGTCTGGCAGACACCTCGACGTCGGGTGGGTCACTGCCGTGGACCACCGCGTTCTCGACCAGCGCCGCGATGGCGGCACGGAGCCACGGGACCCCCTCGACGAAGAGGTGGTCCGGGAGTGTCGTGGTGACCGGTACCCCGTGGACTGCCGCCTCGGTCGTCGTCACCGACTGTGCTAGCGCCGCGGCGTCGGTCGGCTCCGGCTCGTGGTCGGCGGTGAGCACCCGCTCGACGGTGCGGGTCTCCTCGCCGGACGTCAGCAGCTGTCTGGCGTGGGACACGATAGTCTCGCCGAGTTCCGCCACAGCGGGTGCCTCCGCGCGCTCGGTGACCTGTTCGGCGGCGGTGAGCACGACCTGCAGGTCGTTGCGGAGGTCGTGGCGCAACAGCCGGTGGATCACCTGCATATGCTGCTCGTAGCGGCGCTGTTCGGTGATGTCGGTGTAGATAGCGAAGCTGTACTGCCCGCCGTCGCGCTCGTAGGGGACCCCACGGCAGAGAAACTCCCGGGGGCCGGTTGCGGTCTGCCGGGTGACGAGCTCGGTGGTTGGCTTTCCCTGTGCCGTCCGGTGGTCGAACCGTTCGGACTCGTCGACGGCGTCCTCCGGGACGATGAAGTCATTGAGTGGGGCGTCGATGACCGCCTCGCGGTCGTAGCCGAACACCGCCTCGAACGCCGGGTTCACCGCGCGGACGACCGGCGTGTGGTCGACGAATTCGACCTCGACGACAGGGTCGTCGATGAGGGCGAACAGGTGGCCAAACCGGTCCTCGGCGGTCGTCTCCGGTCCGCTCACGGCCACACCCCCCCGGTAACACCGGTCACGGGCACGTTCCGGTGTCCCCGGCCGGAACTCACCGTCACACTGCGACCCGGTGCCTCTCCGGTTCCGGAACTGAAGGGTCGTCCCGGCATATAATTACACTAAACTGATCCCTACGGATAAATAATCGGTACGTATCGGTGACACTTACTCGGGGTTCGCTGGGGGCCGACACACGAGGCGACCGGTCGTGGGGCGGGCGGCGGCCAGGGTGACCCACCGGTGTGGTGGGGATACCGCCTCCCGCGGGCCGGGCTATCTGCCTATATTCCCCCCTCCGTGACGGCCACCCGGGTCCACAAATGCGCAAAACTGTGTGGATGACCGTCCTGCAACTGGACAAATTACGACCTTATATCGATAATATCAGTATGGAGTTTGGCCATACAGTCACATATCCATCTATATGGTTGTCTTTGTAAACCAAGGGCTTATGAGGGACGATGCGCTGAACCACAACCGTGATGCGCACAACGAATGTAGCCCAGACTGGGAAAATGTGTGGTGAATCTACAACTAATGCCGCGACTCGTATCGGAGGTGTAAACTCTTGGAACTAACACCGCTGCAATCGGCCAGCGACATTGCCCTCGCCAACGGCATCAACAACGTGTGGGTGCTGGTGGTGAGCTTCCTCATCTTCTTCATGCAGCCCGGCTTCGCTATGCTCGAGGCGGGGCAGGTGCGTGCGAAGAACGTGGGGAACGTGTTGATGAAGAACATGACCGACTGGGGGCTGGGGGTCATCGTGTACTTCCTGCTCGGAACGGCTGTCGTCGGCATCGTCGGGATGCTGACGACGCCGGGTGTGTCGATGGACATCGGGGCGGCGTTTAGCGTCCTCTCGGATACGGCGGCCGCCGTTCCCGGGACCGAGGAGGTTGCCCTCAACCCGTGGGTTAGCTTCCTCTTCGGCGCCGTCTTCGCGATGACGGCGGCCACCATCGTCTCGGGGGCCGTCGCCGAGCGGATGAAGTTCCCCGCCTACGTCCTGTTCGTCGTCGCGATGCTCGGGATTATCTACCCGGTCCTGCCGGGGATGGCGTGGGGCGGGAACGGCCTGCTCTCGTCGGATGGCTTCCTCGGTAGCGCCATCGGCGCCGGGTACCTCGACTTTGCCGGGGCCACCGTCGTCCACATGGCCGGCGGACTGGCCGGGCTGGTGGCCGCGAAGATGGTCGGCCCGCGCAGCAGCCGGTACGACGAAAACGGGGACACGCAGGCGATCCCCGGTCACTCGATCATGTTCGCGGTGCTCGGAACGCTCGTGCTGGCCTTTGGCTGGTTCGGGTTCAACGTCGGCACGAACGCGACCATCATCAGCTTCACCGATGCCGGCGCTATCGTCTTCTCGGGTTCCGGCCTCGGCCGGGTCGCGCTGGTGACGGCACTCGGGATGGGCGGTGGCGCCGTCGCCGCGATGGCCGTCTCCGCGCTCTGGCAGGGCAAACCCGACCCGCTGTGGACCGCAAACGGTCTACTGGCCGGGCTTGTCGGTGTCACCGGCGCCGTCCCTCACGTTACCTGGTGGGGCGGTCTCCTTATCGGTATCATCGCCGGCGCACTCGTGTTGCCGGCCTACCGCTGGACGGTCGACTCACTGAAGATCGACGACGTCTGTGGTGTCTTTGCCGTCCACGGCGCGGCCGGCGGAGTCGGGACAATCCTGATCCCGGTGTTTGGCACGGCAAGCGGCGGCGGCTGGACGTTCCTCGGTGGCACCCAGCTGGTCATGCAGGTCGCCGGCGTGCTCGTCATCGGCACCTGGACGGTGCTGGCGACGATGGTCTCCCTGAAGATCATCGGTGCCGTCACCAGTGGGCTCCGCGTCTCCGAGGAGGAGGAGAATCAGGGGCTCGACCAGAACGAGCACGGCATCTCCGCCTACCCCGAGTTCGGCTCGGAGGGCGGTCGCGGGCGGGTGAGCGCCGACGGCGGCGCCCGGAGTGACGGCGGCACACCCGTCGACGGCGAGGACATACGCACTGACGGCGGAACTGATGCGGCTAGCTCGAACGGAGGTGAGAACAGATGAGCGACATTACCATGATCATCGCGTACATCCGGCCGGACAAGCTCGGCGACGTGAAACAGGGGCTCGCCGAAGCCGGCGCGCCCTCGCTGACGGTCACGAACGTCTCCGGCCGCGGCTCACAGCCCGCAAAGACCGGGCAGTGGCGCGGCGAGGAGTACGTCGTCGACCTCCACCAGAAGGTCAAACTCGAGTGTGTTGTCGAGGAGGCGCCGGTCGACGACGTGGTCGACGCGATCGAGGAGGCCGCCCACACCGGCGAGCCCGGTGACGGCAAGATCTTCACCATGCCCGTCGACAGGGCCGTCCAGATCCGCACCGGCGAGCGCGGCCCCGACGCCGTGTAATGGACGTCGACGACATCGACAGACAGGTTCTCGCCGCCCTCATCGCGGACGGACGGGCGGCCGATGCGGACCTCGGGTCCGCTGCCGGTGTCGGTGCGTCGACCGCAAGCTGGCGACGCCAGTCCCTCGAGGACACGGGCGTTATCCGCGAGTACCAGCCCCGTCTCGACTACGCCGCGCTCGGGCGTCCGGTGACGGCACTGCTCCAGGTCGACGTCGACCCGTCGGTCCGGGAGACGGTGCTCGCCACGCTCCGGGACGACGACCGGTTCTACACGGTCTACGAGGTGACCGGTCCCGACGATATCCTCGCCTTCGGGCGCTTTCCCGACCGCGACAGGCTGGTCCGGACGCGCCGCCAGCTCCGCGGCGAGGAGGGGGTCCGTCACGTCCGTGTGACCCCGGTCGTCCCCGTCGCCGACCCGGACCAGTTCGCCCCGGGGCTCAACGGCGCCGGCGGGCGCACCGACGGCGACGATTGAGCCTGTCGGTCCCGCCGTTTCAGCCGGTTTGCACCCGGCGCCCGTCGGACGGCCAGGGGACAGGTCTCTCGCCTGTTAGTGATACTGTCGGACAGAACATTTCGCACCCCACGTCCGACGGAGAGGGCCGAAACTGCAGGATTTCGGGCCACTGCACGACACCGGTCTTCACGTACTTCTGTCCGGCAGTATGAGTCGCCACCCGATAGCTGTCAGCCCATCCAGCGTGACCTCCGCCGGGAGAGCGACCGTTCTCCGCCACACGCGTCAGGATACCGCCCTTCGCCGCCGACGGTGTATTACCGGGTGGGACCGGGAGGGGCCCGGCGGGCGCACGACGACGCGGTGACGGGTACACGGCAGGCGGGACCGCCCTGACAGCACCACAGCACCGGTTCCAGAGGGCGTCGTGGGCCATCACCGGGCGGCGTCGTTGGGACTGTCGGCCGGCGCTATCCGGGCGTGGCAACACCGGGTCGACAGGGGTCACAGCAAGCACCGCACCCGGGGGCCGGGACCGCCGGTAGCCAGCGGCGGCGCAACGTTCAACACCACGGAGCGGGTTGGCAGAAGCGATGACCGAGATCACGATGGTCGTCGCCTACATCCGGCCGGACAAGCTCAGCGACGTGAAACAGGCGCTCGCGGAGACGGGCGCACCCTCGTTGACAGTCACGAACGTCTCCGGCCGCGGCTCACAGCCCGCAAAGACCGGCCAGTGGCGCGGCGAGGAGTACGTCGTCGACCTCCACCAGAAGGTGAAGGTGGAGTGTGTCGTTTCCGACATCGCCCCCGGTGACGTTGTCGACGCAATCGAGGAGGCCGCCCACACCGGCGAACCCGGCGACGGCAAGATCTTCACCATGCCCGTCGACAGGGCCGTCCAGATCCGCACCGGCAAGCGCGGCCCCGACGCCGTGTAGGCCCGGCAGCGACGCCGAACCGGCAGCCACGTCGCGCGGGTTTAGCTGTCGGCCACGCCCGGAGCCCCGTCCCCGCGTTCACGGACACACTCGTGGACCCGGTCGGGGAGCGGGGTGGGCTCGAACCGCTCGTCGACGAGCACGAAACTCACCTCACCCGAGGCGGCCTGCCGGCCGTCCTCGTCCCGGACGCCAAACTCGACGGTCAGCGAGGTCTCGCCGGCGGTCACTGTCGTCTCGACCCGGGCGGTCTCGCCGGCCCGCAGCGGCGTCTCGAAGGAGGCCGCCGCGTCGACAGCCGGCAGCGCGTGGTCCTCCCGGCGGAGCGCCTCCATGAGGTGGTCCTCGACCGGCGCGAAGTAGTCGTTCAGCCCGACGACCACGAAGTGAAAGAACCGGGGGAAGTAGATGAGCCCGCCGGCGTCGGTGTCACCCCAGGTCACCCGGACTGTTGTCTCGCAAGGCATAGGTTGGCTACTCGTCCGCGGGTCCTAACTGTTGGCCCGACAGGGGGGTCGGTCCCGGCCGGGACGCGTCAGCTTCTTTCCCCCCGAGCCGAACCCCTGAGTATGAACGACGACCAGTCTCGCTCGCTGTACGGGCGCGCGCTCGACGCCATGCCCGGCGGCGTCAACTCCTCGGTCCGGGCGATCCAACCCTACCCGTTCTTCGTCGAACGCGGCGACGGCGGCCACGTCATCGACGCCGACGGGAACCGGTACGTCGACTACGTGATGGGGTATGGCCCACTACTGCTTGGCCACGACCTCCCCGACCCGGTCACCGCGGCCGCCCAGCAGGCCACCGCCGAGGGGCCGATGTACGGCGCCCCCACCGAGGTTGAGGTCGAACTCGCGGAGTTTCTCGCCCGTCACGTCCCCAGCGTGGAGATGACCCGCTTTGTCAACTCGGGGACAGAGGCCACCGTCTCGGCGGTCCGGCTCGCCCGCGGTTACACCGGCCGAAACAAGGTCGTCGTCATGCAGGGCGGCTACC
>CAZQZE010000145.1:0-309 GCA_964597715.1 uncultured Halobacteriales archaeon | reverse complement strand
GGAGTCCACCCTCGTCGAGGGGAGCGGCGGCGACACTCAGCCCTCCAGCCCCGGCATCCCGGACTCCTTTGCCGAGCATACCCTGACTGTGCCGTTCAACGACGAGGAGGCGGTGTTATCGGTCTTCGAGGAACACGGCGAGGAGGTCGCAGCGGTGATGACCGAGCCGGTGCTCGGCAACTACGGTATCGTCCACCCCGTCGACGGCTACCTCGAGACCCTCCGGGCGGTCACCGAGGAGTACGGCGCCCTCCTGGTTTTCGACGAGGTGATCACCGGCTTCCGGGTCGGCGGGCTCCAGTGCGCCCA
>CAZQZE010000144.1:0-6441 GCA_964597715.1 uncultured Halobacteriales archaeon | reverse complement strand
CCAGAGGTCGAGCCGGTCGCGGACGAACAGCTTTCCCTGGTCAGCCAGCCGCTCCTTGTACTCCTCCGGACCGCCCTCCATGACCGTCGCCACCTCCTCGCGGAGCTGTTGCTCCCGGGCGGTCGGGCCGAGCACCTCCACGACGGCAATAGGGTCCTCGCCGTGCTCGCCGTAGACGGCGACCTCGTCGATGTCGGCGTCGACGTACTCGGCGACAGCTCGGGCGAGGCTCTCCGCCTCCTCCTCGGTGGTCTCCCCGTCGACTCTCAGGTCCATCTTCCCGGCCTTCGACGGGGACTCCCGAAAGTACTTCGGCGTCACTCACCGGCAGTGCTCGGCCGAGACCGAGACCCTGTGGGTGTCCCCGCGTGGACGACCGGTTCAGCATCCGGCGCGCTGTCGCGGCGGCTCTGCCACGACAGCCGTCGTGTGACTCGGCAGGGGGGCGTGTGGTACCGGGTGGGGCTGAGACGGCTCGGGGCGTTCATACTCTCTCAGGCCTTAGCCGACGAAACCAGACACTAGCCCCCTCTCACCCGCAACCGCCAAATAGCGGGACCCGCACACCGGAGATATGGACCGAACGGCCGCGGTCACCCGGGAGACCGCCGAAACCGATATTCAGGTGACCCTCGACGTCGACGGCGAGGGCGAGACCACCGTCGAGACCGGCGTCGGCTTTTTCGACCACATGCTCGACGCCTTCGGGACCCACGGCCTCTTTGACCTGACCGTCCGGTGTGACGGCGACCTCTCGGTCGACGACCACCACACCGTCGAGGACGTCGGTATCGCGCTCGGGGAGGCCCTGGCGGAGGCGCTGGGTGACAAGCGTGGGATCGCCCGCTTTGCCGACCGGCAGGTCCCGATGGACGAGGCCCGCGCGGGCGTGGTACTCGACATCTCCGGCCGGCCGTACTTCGCCTTCGAGGGCGAGTTCTCCCAGGAGTCGGTCGGCGGGATGACCAGCTACATGGCCCGGCACTTCCTGCGGTCGCTCGCCACGAACGCGGGGCTGACACTGCACGCCGAGGTAGCGGGGGACAACGCCCACCACGAGGTCGAGGCGCTGTTCAAGACAGCGGCGCGGGCACTCGACGACGCGACCCGGGTCGACGAGCGCCGCCCCGACCCGCCGAGTACGAAAGGCGAGTTGTAGGCGTACACACCTGTATGTGCGGCCGGGACGCCGGGGCCGGCGGTGTCCCCACCGGACATATACCGGTGGCCCGTGACCGTCCAGTATGTTCGAAGAGATCATGGAGAAGTTCTCCGACTCCCCCAGCCAGCAGCGGGTGATCCGGCTGCTGTTGGAGCGGGGCTTCTCCGTCAACGAGGAGGGACGGGTGGTCTCCGGGGGGATCGAGATCCCGAACACAGGGATTGCCCGCGAGGCGGGTGTCGACCGTCGGGTGGTCAACGCCACCACCGACGCCATCCTCGCGGACGACGAACTCCGGCCGATCTTCCGGAATATCTCCGCGGTTCCGAGCCTGATGGACCTGGCTCCGGTGCTCGATATGACCGTGCTGACCGTGACGGTCCGGGACGCCGAGGAGTCGGGGATCGTCGCCGCCGTCACCGGGCGGATCGCGGACCGCGACATCCCGGTTCGGCAGGTGCTCAGCGAGGACCCCGAGTTCACCGACGAGCCCCGGCTGTACGTCATCACCGACGACCCCCTGCCCGGTGGGCTCATCACCGACCTCCAGGGGCTTGACTTTGTCCGCCGGATCGAACTCGAATGAGCCACGACGAGCCCGAGGACGGGCGCGCTGACGGGAACACGGACCACACTGTCACCGTCACCCACCCCGAGGGGACGGCGCGGCTCTCGGTGCCGGACGGGGCGGTCCTCCGGGATGCCCTGCTCGCGGCAGGGCTGAGCCCCCACAGCCGGGCGGGTCGGCGGCTCAACTGCGGCGGCCGCGGGCTCTGTGCCACCTGCGGGGTCCGGGTCGAGGACGACGACGCGCCCGCGCCCGACCACTGGCACGACGACCTTGCCGCCCGCTTTGGCTACCCACGGCTCTCCTGTCAGCTCCGGGTGACCCGGGACGTGACCGTCGAGATACCCGAGAAGCTCGTCTGGGGCGGCCGCGAGCCCGGCGCGGAGTGAGACGGTCAGGGGTCAGGGGTCAGGGGACCAGTTGCTCGCCGTCGTCGTCGTAGATGACGATGGCGTCCACGGGGCAGGACCGGGCGGCGAACTTCGCGTCTAGCTCGGCATCCTCCGGCACCTCGCGGACAAAGACGTTGGCCTCGCGTTCCTCGCTGTCGACAAGGTCGGCCTTTCCGTCGTCCTCGTCGCGCTCGAAGGCGTCCCACTCCGCGGTACACTGGAACATCCCGATGCAGGTGTTGCGGTCAAACTCGACGCGCATAGTGAGTGTTGGGGCGGCGAGGGTAATGGTGTTGGCGGCGCTGTCCGGTCGGCGGCTGGTGTCCCGGGCGGTCAGAGCGCCCCGGGCACAGGCATCGGCCCCGTTCTCGACGGCCACAGGGCGACGTCAGCCCGGCGAGCGGGGGTTTAACTTCCGGGACGCCCCAGTATGGCCTAATGGACGTTGCGGAGATCCCGGCAGTCCCGGCGTGGCTCCCCGACCACCTCCAGGGGGAGGGTATCGAGGCACTGTACCCGCCACAGGCAGAGGCAGTCGAGGCCGGCGTCACCGAGGGCGAGAACCTCGTCGCCGCCGTCCCGACCGCCAGCGGCAAGACACTGGTCGCCACGCTGGCCATGCTCGCGAGCGTCGACCGCGGCGGGACAGCCCTCTATATCGTCCCGCTGCGCGCGCTGGCCAGCGAGAAACGCGAGGAGTTCGAGGCCTTCGAGGCCTACGGGCTGGACGTGGGGGTCTCGACGGGCAACTACGAGTCCGAGGGCGGGTGGCTCGCGGGCAAGGACATTATCGTCGCCACGAGCGAGAAGGTCGACTCGCTGGTCAGAAACGACGCCCCCTGGCTCGACGACCTCTCCTGTGTCGTGGCCGACGAGGTCCACCTCGTCGACGACGGCGAGCGCGGCCCCACACTCGAGGTGACGCTGGCCAAACTCCGCCAGATCAACCCCGGGCTGCAGACGGTGGCGCTGTCGGCGACCATCGGGAACGCCGGCGAACTCGCCGCGTGGCTCGACGCCTCCCTCGTGGATTCGGAGTGGCGCCCCATCGAACTCAAGAAGGGTGTCCACTACGGCGACGCGCTCCACCTCGAGGACGGCAGTCAACAGCGGGTGGCCGTCAAGTCGAGCGAGGACCAGACCGCCGGGGTCGTCCGGGACACGCTGGGCGAGGACGGCTCCTCGCTGGTCTTCGTCAACTCCCGGAACAACGCCGAGGCCGCTGCCCGACGGCTCGCGTCGACGACGGGCGAGTTTCTCGGCGGCGAGGAGCGGGCCGAACTCGCCGACGTGGCCGCCGAGATCCGCGAGGTTAGCGACACCGACACCAGCGACGACCTGGCCGACGCCGTCGAATCGGGCGCGGCGTTTCATCACGCTGGGCTCGCGCGCAGGCATCGCTCGCTGGTCGAGGAGGCCTTCCGTGACCGGCTGGTGAAGGTCGTCTGCGCGACCCCTACCCTCGCCGCCGGGGTCAACACCCCCTCGCGGCGGGTCGTGGTGCGGGACTGGCGCCGGTACGACGGCACCGCGGGCGGGATGAAACCCCTCTCCGTCCTGGAGGTGCATCAGATGATGGGGCGGGCCGGCCGGCCGGGCCGGGACCCCTACGGCGAGGCTGTCCTCACCGCGAAGAGCCACGACGAACTCGACGAACTGTTCGAGCGGTACGTCTGGGCCGACCCCGAGCCCGTCGAGTCGAAGCTGGCCGCCGAACCCGCTCTCCGGACCCACATCCTCGCCACCGTCGCCTCCGGGTTCGCCCGCTCGCGGGAGGGGTTGCTCGACTTCCTCGACGGGACGCTCTACGCCACACAGACCGCCGAGCGTGGCCGGCTCGCGGAGGTGGTCGGCCGTGTCCTGACCTATCTGGAACGAAACGGCTTTCTCGACCGCGAGGGCGGGGAGCTGAGCGCGACCGACCTCGGACACACCGTCTCGCGGCTCTACCTCGACCCGATGAGCGCCGCCGAGATTCTCGACGGGCTCCGGGCCGCCGGCACCGGCTCCTCGGCGGACGGGGGCGGTGACCCGCCCGCTGAGGACACCTTTCGGTCCGCGAGCGACCTCCGGGAGGGAGCCGCCGGCGAGACCGGTGTCGGCACTGATACCGGCGTTGCCCCCGAGGACGTCTCGACACTCGGGCTGTACCACCTGGTCGCGCGCACACCCGACATGTACGAGCTCTACCTGCGGTCAGGAGACGAGGAGGAGTACAGCGTGCTCGCGGCCGAGCGGGAGGGGGAACTGCTCGGCCGGGCGCCCTCGGAGTTCGCCGCCGAGTTCGAGGACTGGCTGTCGGCGCTGAAGACCGCCCGACTGCTGGAGGACTGGGCCAGGGAGGTTGACGAGGACACTATCACGGAGCGCTACGACGTGGGGCCCGGGGACATCCGCGGCAAGGTCGACACCACAGAGTGGCTGCTCGGGGCCGCGGAGTCGCTGGCGAGTTCGGAGGACCTGGCCGTCGTGCCGGCCATCCGCGAGGCTCGCACCCGCGTCGAGCACGGTGTCCGGTCGGAGTTGGTCGACCTCGCGGGGGTGCGCGGCGTCGGCCGCAAGCGGGCACGCCGGCTGTTCGAGGTGGGGATCGAGAGTCGTGCGGCCCTCCGGGACGCCGACAAGAGGGCGGTCCTGGCGGCGCTGCGCGGCCGGCGACGGACCGCCGAGACCGTCCTGGAGAACGCCGGCCACCGTGACCCCTCCATGGAGGGGGTCGAGCCCGACGAGAGTGTTTCCCTCGAAGGTATTGACACGGGGGCGAACGGCAGACAGGAGGACGCCGAGGACCAGTCGAGTCTGGGTGACTTCTGATGGAGGTCGTCGGCGGGGAGGCGACGGTCGCGGACGTCGACGGCTTCGTCGAGGGGGTCGGGACCGTCGGCGAGGCACACGGGTCGACGGTCCAGGCCTTCGACGCCCGCTATATCGTCGGGCGTGACCACCTGGAACGAGCCGTCGCGCTGGCCGGGCGGGCCCGCGAGCGTGGTGAGGCCATCGCCGACGACCCGGCTGTCGAGATACTGCTGTACGCCGCCGGCCGTCGCCAGATCACCGACGCACTGGAGATTGGTGTCTCCGAGGGGGAGTGCCCGGTCGTCGCGGTTGCTGTCGGCGGCGACGAGAGAGGGGCGGCCGACGCACTCCGGGGGCGGCTGGCGCCCGCGGAGCCACTCGGGGCGTACGCCCCCGAGCGGGTCCGGGAGTTCTACGACGTGAGCGAGCGGGAACTGGCCGCGACAGAAGGGGGCCTGCCCGGTGTCGTCCTGGAGCGGGTGGCGCTGTTGACCGTCGAAAGGTGACAATTATTGCCACAGTCTCCGAGCCCTCCCCTGGCCGAGGACCGGCGTCTCCGGTGCTGTATCGGTCGGTTTTGGCGTAGACCCGGGCCACCATCGTACCATTCCGTTGTCACTACGGTCGCTCTGCTGCGGACGAGACGGCGGGCGATGCTGTCAGTCATGTATCACAACTGCCGGGTGGCGCTGTCACACATGCCGGAACGAGTCGCCGTAACCCGACCGGTAAGGCCGGCCGTGGCCGTGTGTGTGGGTATGAGCGACGCCGAACACCCCGGTGAGACGGAGGCGCACGACCACGACCACGACGTCGAAGGCCCGGGCTACACAACGCCACAGGCGGCTGTCGAGGAGGCGGCACACGAGCAGACGGCGTATGTGATGGGGCTGCACGTCGGGCAGGATGTCGACGCGCCGGACTTTCTGGCGGTCGTCGACGTCGACCCCGAGTCGGACACCTACGCGGAGGTCGTCGAGCGGGTCCAGATGCCAAACAGGGGCGACGAACTCCACCACTTCGGGTGGAACGCCTGTTCCTCGTCGTGTCACATCGACGGGTTAGAGCGCCGGCACCTCCTGGTCCCGGGCCAGCGCTCCTCGCGGATCCACGTCGTCGACACGAAAGACCGGCGTGACCCGGAGATCACGAAGGTCATCGAACCCGAGGAGGTCTACGAGCACGACCTCTCGGCGCCCCATACCGTCCACTGCATCCCCGACGGGGAGATCCTCATCTCGATGCTCGGGGACGCGGACGGCGACCTCCCCGGCGGCTTTCTCGAACTCAACGACGACTTCGAGGTCCAGGGGCGGTGGGACCCGCCCGGCGAGATCGAGATGAACTACGACTTCTGGTACCAGCCCCGGCACAACGTGATGCTCTCGACGGAGTGGGCCGCGCCCAAAACCTACTACCCCGGCTTCGACATGGAGGACGTCGAGGCGGGCAACTACGGCCAGCGGCTCCACTTCTGGGACTGGGAGGAAGGCGTCGTCGACCAGACTATCGACCTCGGGGAG
>CAZQZE010000143.1:0-6518 GCA_964597715.1 uncultured Halobacteriales archaeon | reverse complement strand
GTGTTGTCAGCCCGAACACGGACTTCATCACCGTCGACTTGCCCGCCCCGTTCGGACCGACAATCGTCACGTACTCGCCCCCGTCGACGGTCATATCCACCCCGTCGAGGACCTGGAGGTCGCCGTAGCCGGCTTCGAGGCCGGAGACGGCCAGCGACGACATCAGATATCCCCCCCGAGGTAGGCGTCGATCACCCGCTCGTTCGACCTGACATCGGCCGGTGCCCCCTCCGCGAGGACCTGCCCCTGGTGCATGACGACCACACGCTCGCAGTTGTTCATGATCATGTCCATATCGTGTTCGACGACCAGGAAGCTGTACCCCTGGGTGCGAAGCTCGTGTAACCGGTCGAGCAGTTTCTCCTCGAGCGACGGATTGACCCCGGCCATCGGCTCGTCGAGCAGTAGCAGGTCGGGGTCGGTCGACAGCGCCCGCGCGAGTTCGAGTAGCTTCCGCTGGCCGCCCGAGAGGGAGCCGGCTTTCTCCCCGCCCAGGTGGTCGATCTCGAAAAACTCGAGTGTCTCCCAGGCGCGCTCCCGGAGGCTCTCCTCCTGTGCGACGACCTGTCCCCGCACACCCGGGGTGACCGACCGCCACAGCGACTCCCCGAGTTGGTTTTTCGGGCCGAGCATCATGTTCTCGATGACCGTCATCTCCGGGAGTTCGCGCGCGATCTGGAAGGTCCGCACGAGCCCGCGGGCGACAACCTGTTCGGGGCGGAGCCCGGTCACCCCCCTCCCGTCGAATACGACCGCACCGCTGTCGGGCCTGTGGATACCGGTAATACAGTTGAATGTCGTCGACTTGCCGGCCCCGTTCGGGCCGATGAGCCCGGTCATCGAGCCGCGCTCGATCGAGAAGCTGGCCCCGTCGACGGCGACGATCCCGCCGAACTCCTTTCTGAGGTCCCGCACCTCGAGGATCGGGTCGTCAACTGCCGACGGGTCCGTCCCGGACCGGTCGGCGCTTCCGGCCGCCGTCCCGGCGTCGGCCTCCGACCCGGTATCCGCCGGCTGTTGTGGCTCACTCATCCGGCTCACCCCCGTCAGGCTGCCCCTCGGCCCCAGTGTCCACCCTCTCTCGGCCGGCAGCACCAGCGCCGCGCCGGGAGAGTGTCGCCGCGGCGGCGGTCTCCTCGCGGTCGCCAAACAGCCCCTCCGGGCGGTAGATCATCAGCAGTATCAGGATGACACCGACCACTATCCAGCGCAACTGGTCGAGGCTCTCGGCGAGATAGCCCACCAGCGGGGCGACCTCGAGCGCCCCGAGTTGGATGAGGGCATCGTATATCGTCGCCGGGGCCTCGGTCGTGATGTTCTGTGTGACGACCGTCCGGAGAAACCGTGGCCCCTCGAAGAGAAAGGCCGCGAACGCGAACCCGCCGACCATACTGCCGAGATTCGACCCCTGGCCCCCGATTATCAGGGCGATAAAGACGTAGAACGTGACGATCGGCCGGAAGTCGTTGGGGGTGATCTGCGAGCCGCGCCCGAGCCAGAGGATCCCGCCGAGCCCGATGACCGCGGCGCCGAGCGTGAACGCCTTTACCTTCGTCCTCGGGGTGTTCTTGCCCAGTGACCGGGCGACGACCTCGTCCTCCCGGATGGCCTTGAGCACGCGGCCGAACGGTGAGCGGATGACCCGCCGGAGCACCACGAACGTGATCAGGACGAACCCGAGCACCACCAGCGCGTACACCAACCGGTCGACCTGTGTGGTCGACAGTCCGACCGCCTCGGTGGCGTCGTACAACCCGGTCCCGACGGACCTGAGCACCGGCACGTCGAACAGCACCTCGACCACCTCGTCGCTCGGTGACTTGTACCGGATCCCCCGGCCCCCGCCGGTCCCGTAGACCACCTCACCGGCCGGTATCTCCCTGAGCGTGCCCGAGAGCAGTGACAGTCTGACGATCTCCGAGAAGCCGAGCGTGATGATCGCAAAGTAGTCCGCCCGAACCCGGAGCGCAGGCAGGGAGAGCAGCGCCCCGAAGCCAGCAGCGGCGAGTACCCCGCCGAGGATACCAACCCAGACCGACATGTCGAGGCCGCCAACGGGGGAGCCGACCGGGTCCGGCGGCGCCGTCAGGACCGCCATCGTGTAGACACCGACCGCCATGAACCCGGCAATGCCGATGTTGAACATCCCGGTGTACCCCCAGTGGAGGTTCAGCGCGAGCGTGAGCAGCGAAAACGCCGCGGTAAAGAGGGTGATCCGGGTCAGGGTTCCGACTATCTCGCCGAGTGCAACGCCACCGACGGTGCCCAACACGAAGAATCCGACGTACGTCACGAGCAGGAACCCGCCAATCCGTAGCAGGTCACGGCGGAGGTCGGAGCCGTCCCCCGGGTCCGACACCGAGGGTCCCCCGGCTCCACCCCCGCCCCTGCCCTCGTCGCCGGTGGCGGCTTCACTCATGTCGTCTCGACACCCCCAAACAGGCCGTCGGGGCGAAAGAGAAGCACCAGGATCATCAAACTGAACGCCGCGATGTAGTTGAGGTCTGCCGGGATCCACACCAGCGAGACGTTGAGGGTGAGGCCGATGACCAGCGAGCCGGCGATCGCCCCGTAGATCGACCCGATCCCCCCGAGGATGGTCCCGGCGAAGATCAACAACAGCAGGAACCAGCCGAGATTGATGCCGATCTGTCCCCGGTCTAAGACGATCAGGTAGCCCGCGGCGCCGGCTAACCCGGCGCCGATGACCCACGTTGCGGCGACGACCCGCTCGGTCGGGATCCCCGTCACCAGCGCGAGACTCTTGTTGTCCGCCATCGCCCGCATCGACTTGCCGAGTTTCGTGTACTGCAGGAGCAGGTGGACGCCGACGATCAACACCACCGCGATGACGACCAGCGTCGCCTCGTGGAGGTTGACCCCGAACGCGGTCGGGGCGGAGGCAACGATCACCCGGGAGTCCTGCGTGTACACCAGCGCGATCAGATACCGCACGGCGAGCGCGACCCCGACGCTTGCGATCAGCAGCGTGATCCCGTCGGCATCCCGTAGCCGCCTGAACACGACACGGTCGACGAACAGGGCAACGAGAACGGTAAGTGCCGCCGCCGCGACCAGCCCGAGGAGGATTGCGACCGGCGACGTGACGATGTCGATGCCGAGTTCGCTGGCCTGTGCACCCCCGTCGGCGTCGACGAGAAGTCTGCTGCCGAGGTCAGCCGCACCAACGCCCCCGATGACGTACGCGACCGTCCACCCGGTGAACGCACCGGTGGTGATCAGGTCCCCGTGTGCGAAGTTCGCAAACTGGAGAATACTGTAGGTCATCGAGAGGCCAATCGCGGCGAGCCCGATATACAGCGAGTCCACGACCCCGCTCCAGACGAGCGACGAGAGCTGTGAGACGGCGAGTGTGCCGACCACGACCTGCCGGGCCAGGTCGACCGCAAGCACCACTGAGAGGACAGCGAGGAACAGCCCCACAAGCAGAGGCCCCGTCAACTCCGTCAGTGACCGTCTCAAGTCTGTCGTAGCCATCTATCTGGTTGTCAGTACCGTGTTTACTAAGCATTTCGCTCGTCCCATGCCGGCAACCCCGGTTTGCCGGCCGACACCCGGCGAAACAGGCTGTGTCGGTCACCGACCGTCACGGCGTCACGCTCTCGGCCGCGCGACCGGGCCGGCAGGTCTCACCCGGACAGTTCGGCCACCGAACGGGGTCGGGCCTGGCGGCGTGAACCGATACAGACAGCCACGTTGATAGAGCAGGATTGGCAACCGGCACACAACGAGGCCTGTTGTCCGAGGCCGCGTTCGAGCGCGAGAACACCGTCCCGACGGGCCTGCCAGCGTGTCAGGTGTGCCGGTATCCGGGACGGCACCGACACCGGTGTGAGCGCCAGCCGGTCAGTGCTCGTCGTGAGAGCCCCGGCTTGCGACCTACCCAGTGTCACTCCGGGCTCCTGATACCCGCGTCCGGGGCGTTCGCCCTCACGCTCTCGATACCCTGTCTGGCCTTCTGTCTAGAGGCGTAGCCCTCGCCGCTGTCGGCGATGACGTTGCCGTTCTCGTGGCGGAGCCGCCAGCGGTAGTCGCCCGCGCTGTCCTCGTACAGTTCGAACGTCGCGGTCATACCAGGCCTCTTGCCCCCGGAGTAAAGTAACCCGGGTCCCTTCAGGGTGCCAGCCGGTTCTTTCGCCCTTTCATCTCGCGCTCGTAGTAGTCGAAGGTGGCCGGACACCACTCCGCCGCGAGGTCGAGCAGTTCCTCCGTCATCTCACGGATCTCCCACTGGGCGTCCGCCGCTGCGCGCATATCCGCCACGTGCATCAACATTCTTGCGTTCATCGACATGACGATGTTGACCTTCGTGCCGATTGGAAGCACGAAGCGGGCGTCCTCGGGGGGCATCCCCAGGTCGAGCAACTCCTGGTAGCTCTCGACGGCGTCGGCGACAGTCTCGCGGAACAGTTCCTCGCGGCGCCGGGCGTCCTCCTCGTCGACGTCGGCGGTGCGCTGGTTGCGGCCCACCCAGTCCGGGTCGGTCGCCGAGGGCGGGACGACAACCATCGACCCCTCGCGGACGTCGGCGGGGTCGACGTCGTCGAAGGCGACGTACCGCATCGACTGCACGTCGAAGGAGGCGTGGCGGTGGCGGGTGAGCTGTGCCATACACGACCGGCTGACGCCCTTGACCGCGAAGGTGGCCTGTGGGTGTTCGAAGGGGCCAAAGTGGCCGTGGTCCATCAACTGCGCGATGAGCGTCTCCGTGCGCTCCCGGGGCGTGTCGCCGTCGACATCCGCCATCACCTCCTCAAACGGCGTTTCGGCGACAAACTCCCCCATGTAGTCGTTACGGGCGGCCTGGCAGACCAGTCGTTCGGGCTCCGAGGTGGCTTCCAGCAGCGTGACCTCCATACACTCACCGGCGGCCACAGTCAAATAACAATAGCGGCTGGCTGCCACCTACAGGGCCTGCCAGGGGGTGGGGTCGCCCCCGAACCCGCGGGCACGGACCTGGCGTGTTCCCCCCTGCTCGCGCAACTGCACCTGTCCGTCGAAGTTCTGCTTGAGCACCTGTAGCGTCTGCTGGTCGTGGGCGCTCTCGTCGATGGTGTACAGCCCGACAAAGCCCGCCCCCTCGAGCCGCGAGGAGAGGACGTGACAGAACTTGAAGACGGTCTTCTCGTCGGTGTAGGTCAGCATCGTCGACAGCGAGGTCAGCCCGAACCGGCCGCGGTCGTACCCACCGACATCGACGCGCTCGAGCGCCTCCGTGACGCAGACGCCGATACTCGTCAGGTCTGCCGGGTCGGACACGCGGTGGACATGACTGCCGTTCCCGAGTTCCTGGCTCTCACGGCTCCCCTCCGCACGGCTGTCAACCGCACTGAGCGCGCGTCCCTCGAAGTCCGCCCGGGAGTGGATGTCGTCGATAACCCCCTCGGCTGGACCGCCTGTCGTGACGGCAATGGCGGCTTCGTCGCCGGCCAGCCCGTCCGCGAGAAACCCCTGGAGGAGGTCGTCTTTCCCTGTCATCGCCGGCCCGGAGATGAGCAGCGACGCCCCCGGCGGAACGGTCCGTAGTCGGTCGACATCGAGCGGCCCCGAGAGGTCGTAGGCCTCGTAATCACTCATTTCGGTCATCGATAACCCTCCGGATGGTCGCGATGAACTCCTCGTCGTCGGCTGTGTCGCCGACTGTTTCGGAGAGCCGGTCACGCAACTCCTCGATCGCCGTAGAGAGCTGGTCGTACTCCTCGTTTTTGGCCAGCGCCTCCTCGGGTTTCGTCGCGTCGAGCGCCGCCCGCTTCTCGACCATGGCGTAGTATCGCTGCAGCAGGCTGTCGTACTCCGAGCGGGTCAGCAGGGCCTCGACAGTCTCGGTGAGTTGCTCCTGACGGACCGGCTTGGTGAGGTACGTGTCAAAGCCCATCTCGAGGATATCGAAGTCGGGTTCGACCGCCGTCACCATCGCCACCAGGCAGTCCAGTCCCCGCTCGCGGATCCGTTCGAGGAGTTCGTCGCCCGATAGCCCGGGCATCTTTCGGTCGAGCAAGACCACGTCGACCGAGTCGTCGAGACGACGCAGCCCCTCGTCGCCGCTCTCGGCCGTGCGGACCTCGTAGCCCGCATCCAGCCATAGCTCGTAGGTGTCGACGACGTCGGGCTCGTCCTCGACGATCAACACCACGGGTTCGTCTGTCCCAACCATCTCGCCTTGTTCTGCCTTGTATTTCAGCCTACATAGCCCTGTGGGTTGGATCACCCTCTCTTCGCCCTCTCATTCCACCGGAGTCCTCCACCGCGTACCGAGACACGGCCGGATGTGTCACCGTTGTGTTCGCGCCCGCCTCGCGGGACGGAAGTCCGATAGGCTTAAACTGCCGGGTTAGATATCTGTGGGTGCGGGCTCGTAGATCAGCGGTAGATCATCCCCCTGGCACGGGGAAGGCCCGGGGTTCAAATCCCCGCGAGTCCACTCTCTTCGGTCGCTCCCTCACGTGGTCTCACTCGCTTACGCCTCGCTCACGGGACCCTACCGGAACCACCGGAGT